>DAOVVO010000058.1 GCA_030637135.1 Nitrospirota bacterium | reverse complement strand
CATTACTGTCCAAAATAATCTGAAAAGCCTATCCTTATGAGTAATAACCTCTGGAAATTAAAAGCTTTTTGGACAGGTTTTGTCCCGATTCTAAATCAGGTTGCCTTTCTTTGCAAATGCTGTCCAAAACATCCCACCATGGCGGTCATTCTCGCGACCCGTTCTCCGTAGCACTGCGAAGGATGAAATTACGAAGGATGAAAAACGGGAATCCAGGAACTCAGCAATTCGAAAAATGAGAAAATACTGGATTCCTGCTTGCACAGGAATGACAACTTGCAAAAGATAGACTATTATCTCCTCCCTCCTTATTTGCCATATGCTGTCCAGGAAAACTTATTTTGGTCAGATGTGATTATATATCAAAAATTAAAATAAAGAAATTTATTATGGAAATTGTTCCATACACAATTTAACACGTTGAATTTCGTATGTTAAATTTTTGGAAGTGTTATCCCTTTCTGCGCTTGATACTTTCCTGTTTTATCTGCATAAGAAGTCACACACATCTCTTCAGCACCTAAGAATATGAGCTGAGCAATCCCCTCGTTTGCATAAATCTTGGCTGGCAAAGGGGATATGTTTGAAATCTCAATGGTTACAGAGCCTTCCCATTCAGGTTCGAGGGGTGTCACATTGACTACAATACCACAACGTGCATATGTAGATTTACCCAGACATATTACAATCACATCCCTTGGAATTTTAAAATATTCAAGAGAGGTTGCGAGTACAAATGAATTTGCAGGTATAACGCAGACATCTCCTTTAAAATCAGTAAAGTTCTGAGGATCAAATTTTTTTGGATCGATTATAGTGGATTCTGCACTGGTAAAAATTTTAAATGTATCGGATATTCTCATATCATAGCCATAGGAGCTTATACCATAAGAAATAACCTCTCTTTTTACCTGATTTTCAGAAAAAGGGGTTATCATGCCCATCACGGATTTTTCTTTTATCCAACGGTCATTTTTTACCATGGGAGATTCTCCTTTTTTGATGGATGACGATTATTTTTTTACTCCGTGGCTACGATTTTAAAAGGGTAACATAAAGCATTATTGATTTACAACAAACTGTGATTCCCTCTTTGTTGTTTCGAATCTGTGAAAACTCAAAAAAGATAACCCCTTAAATTATCTTATTTTTAAGCTCGTTTACGCTTTATTATCCCTTTCGAGTTTTTGACAGTGTGAAAGGGGATAAACAGAAGAATTATTGAATGTTCAAAAAGCTTCTTTTCAGATAACAGGGGAGTTACTGACCGTATTAAAGATTAGTGTTGATAGAAAATAAGATTTTTGATAGTATGTCTGTAATTGCTCATCTGACAGCACCACAAAAATTTTCTAAATTGCTGATAGTTATGAAATTGTACTGAGGAGGAAGTTTCCATGGAGAAGATTAAAATTGCTATTGTGGGACTTGGCAATTGTGCGAGCTCATTACTCCAGGGTATTTACTATTATAGAGGAAAAAACGATAGAGAAGCGTTTGGATTAATGCACTGGGATATTGATGGTTATAAACCTTATGATATTAAAGTTGTAGCAGCATTTGACATTGATAAGAGAAAAATCGGGAAAGATGTATCTGAGGCCATCTTTGAACTGCCGAATTGCACCATGGTTTTCTGTGCAGACATGCCAAAAACAAATGTAAAAGTAAAGATGGGAAGGATACTGGATGGATTTTCTGAGCACATGAAACAATACGGGGATAAGTATTCATTTGTGCCAGGTAATGAAAAAGAAGCCTCAAAAGAAGATATAGTAAAAGCATTGAGAGAAACCGGTGCTGAGATGCTCCTGAATTACCTTCCTGTAGGTTCCGAGAAAGCCACTAAGTTTTATGCTGAATGTGCACTTGATGCAGGTGTAGCTTTTATAAATAATATCCCTGTTTTTATTGCGAGCAATCCTGAATGGGCACAAAGATTTAAAGAGAAAAAATTACCAATCATTGGCGATGATATAAAGGCACAACTTGGCGCTACAATTACACACAGGACATTAACTGATTTATTTAAAAAACGGGGGGTGAAGTTAGAAAGGACTTACCAGTTGAATACAGGTGGTAATACCGATTTTCTCAATATGCTTAATAGGAAAAGACTTACCTCAAAAAAAGTTTCAAAGACTGAAGCAGTACAATCGATTCTCAGCCAGAGACTTGATGCTGAAAATATCCATATCGGGCCAAGCGATTATGTGCCATGGCAGAAAGACAATAAGGTATGTTTTATAAGGATGGAAGGCACGTTATTTGGTGACGTGCCCATGAATCTTGAATTGAGACTTTCTGTGGAGGATTCTCCCAATTCTGCCGGCGTAGCAATTGATGCGGTCAGATGTTGCAAACTGGCTCTTAAGAGAGGCATAGGCGGGGTTTTATATTCACCTTCTGCATTTTTTATGAAACATCCTCCCAGGCAATTCAGTGATGACATTGCTTATAATATGACAGAGGAATTTATTGCTGGAAAAGAAGTCGGAGACGAAGATCTTGAGCGTAAGCGTGAGGTTACACTCACTCAAGAGGTGCCTGAGGAGTATGTTCCAGGTTAGAAGTATGCATAAAATCATTAAGTAGCCCTTATTAAAACTGTGATGTATTAACAATAATTGTCCCTTTCTCTGTCCCCTCTTTCCTGAAGGTCAAACATTAAGCGCTGTACTCAAAAAAATCATAAGTGTATAAGAAGATTTTTATATGAAACTTAAAAAAATTTACACCCTTGGTACAGGACTGCGGAGTTTTGAAGATTTTATTGAAATAATAAACAGTTATAATATTGAAGCACTTATTGATGTAAGGAGTTTTCCGAAAAGCAAGCTTGACCATTTCAATAGAGTGAATCTTGAATCTTTTGTAAAAAGAGAGATGATTGAATATTATTACTATGGGAAAGAACTCGGCGGTTTTAGAAAAGGGGGATATGAAAAATATACCCATACGGTTGAATTTGAATCTGGGATAAAAGCATTGGAGGATGTTGCATATAGAAAGATTTCAACTGTGATATGTGCTGAGCGGTTTCCATGGAAATGCCACAGGAGGTTTATTGCAAGGGCTTTACAGCAAAGTGGATGGAGAATTGAGCATATAATAGACAAAGGCAAGGTGTGGACCCCGAAGGGAAGCAAACCTTGACACTATCCTTTATTAAACGATATACTTTTAAATACCCTGGGGGAGGCATAAGCCTGAGAGTTCCCTGAAAATACCGGGGAGACCCCTTGAACCTGAACTGGGTAATGCCAGCGGAGGAAAGGGAGGGACATAATGACAAACCGTATCTCTCAGGGTCTATGACCCACAGGGAATACGGTTTTTTTATTGAGTCAAGAAATGAAAACAGTAAAGCGGATTAATACAGATTCTTACGTGATAAGAGATATCCTCGCGAAGTCTTTAGATCTTAAGATATTGAACCTTAAAGAGGTTTCGAACCTTATTGCATTAGAGGACGATGAGTTATGGGATGAAGTGTTTGAAACAGCCCGGATTGTTAAGGAGAAAGTCTACGGTAACAGAATTGTCCTGTTTGCCCCTCTTTATATATCAAACAAGTGCGTGAATAACTGCGTGTATTGCGGGTTCAGAAAGGGAAATAAAAAGGCGAGAAGAAAAAGCCTCAGTGTAGATGAAGCGGTACAGGAGGCTTTACTGCTTGCAGGTAAGGGATATAAAAGATTACTCCTTGTAACAGGTGAACATCCAAAATATGCACGGGTGGACTATCTTGAGAAAATTATTAACGGTATATATAAGAATACGGATATTCGGATTCTACACATAAATACTGCTCCAATGAGTGTAGAGGATTTCAGGAGGCTTAAGTCATCTGGTGTAGGGGTTTACCAGTGCTTTCAGGAGACCTATCATTTTCCAACATACAGGCTTATGCACCCATCAGGTCCCAAGGCTGATTATGAGTGGAGGCTTGATGTTTTGAACAGGGCAATAGAAGCAGGGTTTGAAGATGTTGGCATGGGAGTGCTTTTAGGTCTTTATGACTGGAGATGGGATTCAGCAGCCTTGATAGCCCACAGCCACAGGCTTATTAAAAAATATGGTTTTGGACCTCATACCCTGTCTGTACCGAGACTCCAGCCTGCAGAGGGCTCTGAGCTGAAGACAACACAATATAAGGTTTCAGACAGAGATTTTAAAAAAATAGTGGCACTATACAGACTGGCGCTACCTTATGTGGGAATAGTGGTGTCCACAAGGGAGTCATCTCGCATGAGAGATGAATTGTTTTCTATTGGGGCATCTCAGGTTTCGGCAGGGTCAAAGACGAGTCCGTGGGGTTATATCGAAGACAGCGACACAGAACAGTTTGAGGTAGGAGATAAAAGGAACCTCGAGGAAGTTATCGGAAAGATTGCAAGCATGGGTCTTATTCCGAGTCTATGCACTGCATGTTACAGAGAAAAAAGAAGCGGTGAAAAATTTAAGCACCTTGCGCAGAAACAAGCACTTAAAAATTTCTGTCACGAAAACGCTCTTTTGTCCCTTAAAGAATATATTGAAGACCATGCCTCACGTGGTCTAAAAGAACAACTCACAAAAATGCTGAACAATGAAATTGCACACAACTGTAACGGTATTGCTGAAAAATTCAAACTCATAGAGTACGGGAAAAGAGACATCCATGTGTGACTTTGGATTCTAGCGTTATGAAACTCACGTTAAACGGAACTGTATCAGATATTCAGGAAGGTACAACTGTTGCTGGCCTTCTCCAAAGCCTCCAGATTGAACCTGCCCGGGTTGCTGTTGAGGTTAATCTGGAAATCGTTAAAAAACCGGATTATAAGAGGCGTGTGCTCAATAAGGGTGATTCAGTTGAAATTGTAAATTATGTCGGAGGAGGGTAAACGACATAGTTAAAATGTTTATTTTAAATATGTCAAATTACAAAATACAAATAACAAATCTCAAATCCATCCTTCGTAGCAGTACATCCGGCCGTCGTAGCCACAGCTACTGTGGCGGAGCAGGCACTGCGGAGGACGGATAAATCCCAATTACCAAAATTCCAATGACCAAAACAAAAATATTTTCATATTCGGTCATTGGAACGTGGAGCTTATTTGTAATTTACTCGTTATGTGGTCTACGGCTCGTCTACGACTCGTAGAGTAGAGAATTTGGGATTTGTAATTTTTTGCATCTGAGAATTAGATGAGTTTAAATGGAGGAGATATATATGGATGACAAGTTGGTTATAAAAGACATTGAATTCAAGTCCCGCCTTTGGGTTGGAACCGGCAAATATAAAGATTTTGCAGAAACAAAAAGTGCAATTGAGGCTTCCGGAGCTGATGTTGTTACCGTTGCGGTACGGAGAGTGAATATCTTTGACAGGAAATCAGAAAATTTATTTGATTATATAGATCCCAAAAAATACAAAATACTTCCCAATACAGCAGGCTGTTTTACAGTAGAGGACGCCATAAGATATTCCCGGCTTGCAAGGGAAGCCGGTATATCAGACCTTATAAAACTTGAGGTTATTGGTGATGAAAAGACCCTTTTCCCTGACACATGTGGTCTGCTAAAGGCTACCGAGATATTGGCAAAAGAGGGCTTTATTGTGCTTCCCTATACGAATGATGATCCGGTTATGGCTCTGCGCCTTGTGGGCGCCGGTGCTTCTGCTGTTATGCCTCTTGCCGCTCCTATAGGGTCAGGGTTGGGAATACGAAATCCGTATAACATTAAAATAATTCTTGAACAAGCTAAAGTTCCTGTAATTGTTGATGCCGGTGTCGGTACGGCTTCTGATGTAGCAATTGCAATGGAACTCGGCTGTGATGCAGTATTGCTCAATACAGCAATAGCAGGTTCTAAGAATCCCATTGCAATGGCAGGGGCAATGAAACATGCCGTTATAGCAGGCCGTATGGCTTATAAAGCAGGCAGGATATCAAGGAAGCTTTATGCAACGGCAAGCAGCCCAATAGAAGGAATGCTGTAACGACTGTTTGACAGTAAACAGTTTGACAGTGAAAAGAATTAACTTGGATTTCAAATTGTATTTGATAACCGACAGAAAACTGTTAACTCATAACTGTTCGCTGTTAACTGCTGTCAAAGAGGCTTTAAAAGGAGGGGTTAAGGCGGTTCAGCTTAGAGAAAAGGATATGGGCACCAGAGAGTTATTAACAGTGGCGTACAGGATGAGGGCTTTAACAAAAAAATACGGTGCAAAGCTTTTTATCAATGACAGGCTGGATATCGCACGTGCTGTCGGAGCAGACGGTGTTCATCTCACCCAGAACAGTATTCCTGCCCACGCTGTAAGAAGTATCGTAAAGAAAAAACTTTCTATAGGTGTTTCAACACACTCTTTACGGGAAGCACGAGAGGCTGAAAAAGGGGGAGCTGATTTTATTACACTTGGACCAATTTATAAAACACCGTCAAAATTAAAATTCGGCAGGCCTCCGGGTATCACAACACTAAAAAATGTCACAAAAAGCATAAAGATTCCGGTTTTTGCCATTGGCGGTATAAAAATCAGCACTATCAGGGATGTCGGGAAGGCAGGGGCGTACGGGATTTCCATGATATCCGAAGTTTTTAAAGCTGAGGATATACAGGGAAAAACACGTGAAATAATAAAGAAAGTGAGGGAGTCAATGAGCAAAGAAGTCAGGGACTGAATAAATACAACGTATTGACTTTATTGCTTTATGACTTTATAACGAGCTATGACAAGGATTGAAAGTGCCAGAAAAGGCATCATTACTGATGAAGTAAAACAGGTTGCGCTCATGGAAGGCATTGAACCTGAACGTCTTTCCCAAGACATTGGTTCGGGTCTCGTTGTTATATCAAGAAATACAAATCATGATATAAATCCATTAGGTATAGGAAAGGGTTTAAAGACAAAAATAAATGCAAATATCGGTACATCAAAAGACAGGGTATCACTCCATGAAGAGGTGCAGAAGCTCGGTGTGCTGGTTAAATACGGTGCCGATGCAGTTATGGACCTTTCAACCGGGGGACCTATAAGAGAGATTAGAAAGCTGCTTCTCAGAAAATCATCCGTCTCGGTTGGAACTGTCCCTATCTATGAAGCAGTGGCACGGTCTGCTGAAGTAAAGGGGGCTATCTCTAAAATGAGCATTGATGATCTTTTTTCAACTATTGAAGAACATGCACAAGAGGGAGTTGATTTTGTTACTGTTCACTGCGGACTCACAAGAAAGACCATACAGACTCTCAGAGAAGACGGCAGAACACTTGATATAGTGAGCCGGGGGGGAGCTTTTCTCCTCGAATGGATGATATATAATGACAGGGAAAACCCGCTGTATGAATATTATGATAGACTGCTTGATATTGCAAAAAAATATGATCTTACCTTAAGTCTTGGCGATGCTGCACGGCCTGGTTGCCTTGCCGATGCAACAGACAGGACACAAATGGATGAGCTTTTAACACTCGGAGAATTAAGGGACAGGGCAGTGGAACAGGGAGTACAGGTTATTATAGAAGGCCCTGGGCACGTGCCTCTTCATCAGGTTGAACTGAATGTAAAAATGCAGAAGGAGATATGCAAAGGCGCTCCTTTTTATGTTCTTGGTCCTCTGGTTACCGATATCGCGATGGGCTATGACCATATTGCTGCAGCTATCGGAGGAGCACTTGCTGGTGCTGCCGGTGCTGATTTTCTCTGTTATGTAACACCATCTGAGCATATAAGGCTTCCAAACGTAGAAGATGTAAAAGAAGGGGTTATCGCTTCAAAAATAGCAGCGCATGCAGCTGATATCGCAAAAGGTGTAAAAGGCGTTCTTGATGTTGATGTAGCCATGGCAAAGCGGAGAAAGGCACTGGACTGGAACGGGCAGATAGCCTTATGTTTAGATCCTGAACGGGTTAAAAAATGGCGTTCAGAAGTTCCTCCTGCGGAATCAGAGGTTTGCAGTATGTGCGGTGAATTCTGCGCCATAAAAACGGTTGAAGAGGCGCTGAAGCGGAAAACAGATTGAGCACCGCATAGTGCATGGATTTAGTTCACTGTTTGTAATTGTTCCCCATTCATCTTCAGTTCATTAAAATTCACGACTGACAAAATCACTACAAAGCTGTATTCCTGTTAAAGATCAATTTTTTCAGACAGTTTAAAGACCTCTCGTGAGAGGGCGGGCGACTTGTCGGCTTTTCCAAGAAGAACAGTAACCTCTTT
>DAOVVO010000085.1 GCA_030637135.1 Nitrospirota bacterium | reverse complement strand
GATTTCACTCAGGATAGTGAGTTTATCGAACTATGCCGCCGAATGTATCAAAACTATGCCCGCTCTTTTATTTTTTTATCTTCAGCATATACATCCGTTTCGGCAAACCCTGTTAGAGATTTTACAATCTTTAACGGGGCAAACAGTTTCGACTTTTGATTTCATCGGGTCATTGCTTTTACCACAATATTCTTATTACAATACGTAGCAAACTCTTAAAACAAAAAGCACAATTTCCGAAAAAAGAATAAAGAAAATTTTACATACTCTCCAGGAGGCAACAACAAATGAATACGCTTAAAACAATGGGACTCATGGTCGGCCTTACGCTTCTCCTCGTGTGGGCAGGAGCTGCTTTCGGTGGTCGCACAGGTATGACAATGGCCCTTATATTTGCATTGATGATGAATGCATTTTCATACTGGTTCAGTGACAAGATCGTATTGAAAATGTACAGCGCACAGAAGGTGAATTCGGGTGAATTTCCTGAACTGCATGCAATGGTAAGAAGGCTCTCTCAAAGAGCCGGGATCCCCAAGCCAAAAATTTATATTATCAACCAACCCCAGCCCAATGCCTTTGCAACAGGCAGAAACCCGGATCATGCAGCGGTTGCGGTTACCACAGGTATAATGAGAATGCTGAGTGTTGAGGAGCTTGAAGGGGTAATAGGACATGAACTCTCCCATATAAAACACAGGGACATCCTCATAAGTACAATTGCAGCAACCATTGCCGGTGCTATAAGCTACCTTGCTTACATGGCAAAATGGGCACTGATATTCGGTGGAAGAGATGATGAAGACGGAAATCCTCTGGCATCTATTGCCATGATGATTCTTGCACCCATTGCTGCCATACTTATACAGATGGCGATATCCCGATCAAGAGAATATGTCGCAGATGCAGGTGGTGCAAAGGTCGCCGGTAATCCAAGATATTTATCAAATGCCCTGAAGAAACTTCATATGGCATCGCAGAAGATTCCTCTCCAGGCACAACCTTCTACAGCGCACATGTTTATTGTAAATCCACTCAGAGGCGGGAGAATCACTAAACTGTTCAGTACACACCCACCAATGGAGGAGAGAATTGCCCGGCTTGAAAATATAAAGCAGTAAGCCCCGTTAGAAGGCCTTTGCCCTTCTAAACGTGCCTGATGCCTGCCTGACCGGTCTACGACTCATAGAGCAGACAGGCAGCGGGGCTTTCTCACGGGGTAAACGATGATATCCATTTGCAATCGCAGGGAATCTGACTATTACGCAGTATAGAAAACCATAGTGTTTAAATCTCACGTTACAAGTACCACATACTCTACGAGCCGTAGGCCAAAAAAAATCCAGATTACAATTCTTCAACAGCAGCTCAAATTTGATATTTTTTGAATATTGATAATTTTGATACGTTCGGCGGCACACAAACCCTAGCCTTTTAGGATAGGGAAAATACAGGTGCCGCTCAGTATGACTTCGACTGAGCCTTTGGCCCGAGCTCAGGCCGAGGGCTCAGCCGAAGTCCAAACCCTGACTAGCTTGCCCTGAGGGAAGTCGAAGGGTTAAGTCGGGGACAGTCGAATGGGTTGATTTACGTGGCCTGCGGCTCGTAGAGAATAGGATTTGGTTATTGTAATTTAAATATATTTATCATTTATGTCCCTCAAAAAAATCGAAACCAAGGTTCATTCCGGTACACGGCTCACACCTGAAGATGCCCTTACACTCTTTGAAAGCGATGATATCTTCACTATTGGCAGGCTGGCGCATAAAATCGCTTACAGGAAAAACAGGGACAGAGTATATTTTGTCCAGAATCACCATATAAACCCCACGAACATCTGTGTCAACCGCTGTAAATTCTGCGCTTTCAGCCGCTCAAAAGGAGAAAAAGGGGCATATGCATTAAGTATCAAAGACATCCTTGACAAACTCCGCCCTCATAACTCCGGACTCCGAATTCCGTATACTGAAGTCCACATAGTCGGTGGACTTCATCCTGATTGGCCATTTGAATTTTATATAGAAATGTTAAGGGAGATAAAAAAATCTTTTCCGTATATTCATATAAAGGCATTCACTGCCGTTGAGATAGATTATTTTTCCAACATAAGCTGTCTTAACCTTACCCATACACTCAAAGCGCTAAAAAATGCTGGCCTTGATTCTATACCGGGCGGAGGCGCTGAAATATTTAACAAGAGGGTAAGACAAAAGATATGTCCTGAAAAAATAGACGGCAAAAAGTGGCTCCATATTATGGGAACTGCTCACAGCGTAGGTATTAAATCCAATGCAACAATGCTCTACGGACATCTTGAATCGTACAAACACAGGGTAGAGCATATGCTTTTACTCAGGCAACTGTAGGACAGGACAGGAGGATTTCAGGCATTTATTCCCCTTCCCTTCCATCCGGCAAATACAAGGATAAACGGGAGGGGTTATACATCGGGCATCGATGACATCAAGACTATTGCAATCGCCAGGATTTTTCTCGACAACTTCCCTCACATAAAAGCCTACTGGATAATGTTAGGTGAAAAAATCGCACAGCTTGCTCTCATGTTTGGAGCAGATGATTTAGACGGTACTGTTGTAGAGGAAAAGATTACGCACTCGGCTGGCGCCCTTTCAGAACAAGCTCTCTCCAGGACCGCGCTGGTTAATATGATTTCAAAAGCGGGAAAAATTCCCGTGGAGAGGGATTCTTTCTACCGTCCTCTGAAAAAATGGGTATAAAAAAACAAAACATTAAAAAAAGTCTTCATCGCGTTACAAAGCAAGACGGATTATCCCTCCTCAGGAACGCAGATCTTCTCGGTCTGGGCATGATGGCTGACAGGGTCAGACATCGGAAACATCCCGAACATATTGTCACATTTGTTGTTGACCGTAATATTAACTACACCAATGTCTGTATAAACCGCTGCACATTCTGTGCCTTCTGGAGGGATGAACAAGACCCGGAGGCTTACGTGTTAACGAAAAGGAAACTCTTTCATAAAATAAGAGAGACCCTTTCGCTCGGGGGAACTCAGATACTTATCCAGGGCGGACTTCATCCAGATTTTAAGATCAATTACTACATTGATCTTTTGAAATCAATTAAAGAAAATTTTTCCATCCATGTGCACGGTTTTTCTCCGCCCGAAATTTGCTACATCGCAGATAAAGAAGGATTTACATTAAAAAAGACATTAAGACTTTTAAAGGAAGCAGGCCTTGACTCCATTCCAGGCGGCGGTGCCGAGATACTCTCAGACAGGGTAAGAAAAAAAATAAGTCCTAAAAAAATCAATAAAGGCAGGTGGTTAAAGGTAATGGAAGAGGCTCACAACCTTGGGATGAAAACAACTGCTACCATGATGTTTGGAAGCATCGAAGAACCTGAAGACATTATAGAACATCTTGATGCTGTCAGAAGACTACAGGATAAGACACACGGTTTTACCGCGTTTATTCCGTGGAGCTTTCAACCGGGCAATACAGAATTGGGCACCAAGAGTTCCGAGTTCAGACGCAAAGGTTCAAAAAATTCCAAACACCACATTCCGGATTCAAAACTCCAACCTGCGACTGCTGTTGAATATTTAAGAATGCTTGCGCTCTCGAGGATTTACCTTGATAATGTCCCGAACATTCAGGCGTCATGGGTAACGCAGGGACTGAAGCTCGCACAGATTGCCTTACGTTTCGGTGCAAATGATTTTGGTTCAACAATGATTGAAGAAAATGTCGTTGCCTCGACAGGCGTAAAATACATGATTTCTGCCCGTGATATTCTCGGCGCAGTCAGAGCAGCGGGATTTAAACCAGCCCAGAGGGATATGTACTACAACATAATTAAACCATCAAGAAAGTTGCAAGACAGGCAAAGATAATTCGTGAACAAAAAAAATTTTTCTTTCTTCACCATTACCATTTTCTTTTTTCTCTTCCATGTTCTCTTCGTTCATACCTCTTTTGCAGGTGTTATAGTTTATGACAGTGTTAGTTCAAAAAATAATTCTGTTAGATTAACGGCCCGTACAAAAGGAAGATTTTTTTCTCAGGGGGGCACGCTCGTCGAATTTTATATAGATAAAAAGCAAGTCGGCAGAACCTTAAGCGGTGGTGACGGCTATGCATTCCTGAAATATCAGCCTCGTTCTCCGGGAATAAAACACCTCAAAGCAAAGGCAGGTATTGATGAAGATGAAGGCATTCTCCTTGTTACAAAAGAAAAAGACAGAGTGGTCTTGATAGACATTGAAAGTGCGCTTTTTGAAAACCTTTTCCTGTTAGAACCAACAAAAAAAAGCAGGGATGCGGTCTATAAATTGTCAAAAAGGTTCAGGGTTATTTATACAACCTCTCTGTTAGGTGTAAGAAGATCAAGGAATTGGCTTCACGATAACGATTTTTTTACCTCAGCGGTGCTCACGTGGAAAGGACCTGGTTTACTGACCGAACTTCAAGCTCAGGGAGTAAAACCCTATGCGATCATTGGCTCTCCTGAAACAATCTCTGAAACCCCGGATATAAAAAAGAAATTCAGCTTTAAGGACACAGAGGACGGGACAGTTGTGAAAGACTGGGATGAGTTATTAAAGCAGTTAAAATAAAAAAAGCTTATTTATTGATTTATTTCCTCCATTAGAGAAAGTTCATCCCGTTAGAAAATTATCTCTAACGGGAAAATCGGTGGTGTAGTGATTACCTTTCAAAGCCGAGGGTGGTTTGCTCCGTAAGAGACTAAAGGTCTTACGGAGTACAAAGCCACTGTCGACGCATACCGTTAGAGATTGCAAAATCTCTAATGGGGTTTTACAGGTAATTTCTATAACACCTGCTTGATTAAAATGAGAAACAATGGCATAATTCCCTTTATTTATATGTCCATCCAAAGACTAACATTGAGTTAAGAGTTGAGCTTTCGAGAGCACGTTTCATTGTATTCATAAGACTCAGGGACAAAATAAGGTTTTTTTCATATGAAGAGATTTAATTTTTTAATACTGCTGTTTTTTGTAAGCATCCAGGTTTTTCTCGTGAAACCAACCGCTCTCGGCAATATTTTGCTTGACAGGGTAGTTGCAACAGTAAACAACGATGTCATAACATGGAGCGAGCTCAGAAAAAGCATTGCACTTGAAAACGAAGCGCTTCTCAGCGGTCTTAGTCACAGTGAGAAAGAACAAAAAATAAAAGAGATTGAGAAACCTTTCCTCAATAACCTGATTGATGTAAAACTGCAGCTGCAGGAAGCCGTCAGGCTCGGGTTAGCTGCAAGCCCAGCTGAGACAAATGAAGCTATCAATGATATCAAGAAAAAGTTTAACCTGACAGATGAGAGCTTACGTGAATACCTGAAAGCAGACGGGCTTACCCTTAAAGAATATAGATCACGATTGAGAGAACAGATTCTGCTTTCAAAGGTAATAAGATATGAAATTATGGACACCATACTCGTCACCGATAAGAACATAGATGAATTTTATAAGGCGAATAAGGAAAAATACCGGCAGGATGTAAAAGTCAGAATTAGGCAAATACTTTTCACTGACACGAACAGTTTGCAAAAAGCTGAGGAAGTCTTTCAGAGGATAAAAAAGGGGGAGGATTTTGAAAAGCTTGCAGCTGATTTCTCGGAAGATGCGAGTAAAAGATTTGGAGGAGACCTCGGATATGTAAGCCGTGGCAGTATGGTAAAAGAAATTGAAGATGTGGCTTTTTCTTTAAAGGTCGGGGAGGTCAGTAAACCATTTCAGAGTCCAAAGGGCATACATATAATAAAAATCGAGGACAGGTTAGAGAATGCTGCCGGAGAAAAAGTGCGGGAACAGATAAAACGCGAACTTTTTGAAAAAGCCTATCAATCAAAATTTG
>DAOVVO010000102.1 GCA_030637135.1 Nitrospirota bacterium | reverse complement strand
GGTAAAAGGGTGCTTTGAACTTAACTGTAACAGTAATAACCCTGTATAACTGAGAGGCGGGCCTGGAAGAACCGGTAGTATACACCCGATAATACCCGCTACCATTAATATACCGCTCAAAATTATGAGCACTCCATCAATCATCATTCCTTCGTCATCCCGGGATTATAGTGGTAGGGCCTAAGGCAGATTTTTTACGAATTCCTTATACCTTAATGGTGGGTCGATAATCTCCATACCGACGCTGCTTGTTAAATCATCCGGTGGATCATTCTGATATGCCCATTTGACAATGCACTGGAGTTCAATTGTTTCTCCTGAAGAGAGTTGAAATCTCAGGTCAAAAAATGTGTCCGGGGGAAATTTATCTGCTGTTTCTGGCGGAGTGGTTATAACATGTAAGCCGTGTTCAGAGATATTCTTGATAAAAACTGCATTGCTTTCATCGCCTGAAAGACGCTCGGCCTTTAAATAAACTGTTTTTCTATCAAAAAACCTTTTTTCCATGGAAAGCATTGTACCATTATTATGGCTTTTTGAGAAGCGTTAATTATCTTTCATCAATCCTGAGGGCATTCGACTGAGCCTTCGGCCCGAGCTCAGGCCGAGGGCTCAGCCGAAGTTTAAAACCCCGACTGCTTGCCCTGAGGGAAGTCGAAGGGTTAAGTTGGGGACAGTCGAATGGGTTGTTCACCATTTATCAGGAGGAGGGATGCCCATTACCTGTCTCAGGATGATAAATTCACCGATGTGATAGGAATTGTGGTCAGCAACCAGCAGCATTTCACGAAAAATCGTGTATTTTTTTGCGTGGGGAATTGGAGCACAAAAATCTGTGTGAGGGTCAATAACTAAATCCTGAACTGATTGAAGGTCAGCACGAAAACCGGTAATGGTTTTTCTCCATTGAGCTTTAATTGCGTGTTGATCTTTAGGGGGCCAGTATTCGTCTGGCCATTCAGGAGAAACATAACGTGGGTTCCGGATGAATTCAAGAATATCATGCTGGGCGATCCGCATGTGCTCCAAGAGATGCCAGAATGTATAGGAAACATTCGGTGGTTTTATGTTGATATATTCGAAAGGAAACCCGGCAATGGCTTCATCAAATCCCATGTGGGCATTGCCACCGCGAAGGAGGGCATGTAATTGTTTGCGGAGCACCTTATCAGTCTTCATGGGTTAACGCCAGAGAGATTTAATTGTTGCTTTTTGTTATGTTTGCTCATATTGGATGTCATTAAATAGTCTATCAATACGTGCAATTTTATATATATAAAAAAATAAAAAGTGCCTCTTCTTTCCCTCATACATTAGCATAAAGAGTTGCGTGCAACAATGCCTTTATTTTCTTCTTTTTATAACATCTCCACCTATAATACTTCTCTCAAATCCACAGATTTCTCACATTATAGAGACACGACTCTTCTATTCTGCGTTGCCTTTTACCCCGTTAGAGATTTTACATTCTCTAACGGGGTTTATTGATGAGTATAAGAAATTTATTATTTTAGAGACTGGAAAAAGGTCTCTGCGTTTCACGTTCTGCTATAATAAAAAAAGGTGTAAGCGATATGGCTGTGAAAAAGCTTGAGCCTGAAAGCTGCATTTTCCGTTCTTTGAAGGACCTTAAAAAAATCATGAAACGTAGAGGGATTTGTGTATCCACTGTACCTGCCTCGTCAGAAAAAGAAATACACCTCAGTGAGGAAGAACTCTTTCACAATGCCATGAAGAAAGTACGTGAGATAAAAGAATTCAGGAAATTGCCTGTGTATAAAAAAAGAGCTCTTCCTGTAAAAAGAAATAGTTCTCCTGATGGTAAAGCACTGAGAACCCTTGAAGAAATTGTTACCGGGAAGAGGGCTCTTAACCTCCAGCAGACGCAGGAGTATGTTGAATGGGTCAATCAGGAATACAGAGGTGGTATTATAAAAAAGCTCCGTGAGGGATGCTACTCAGTGCAGGATACGCTTGACCTCCACGGCGTTATTATTAAAGAGGCTGAAGCAGAACTTGAGCGGTTTCTCAAAGAGGCGTTCACAAAGGGGTATCGCTGTATCAAGATAATACACGGCAGGGGGCTTCGCTCTCCCAACGGCCCTGTACTGAAAAAAGCCGTGGTGAGATGGCTTACAGGCCGTTACAGGAAGGATATTGTAGCCTTTGTGACTGCAAGACAGTGTGACGGAGGACTCGGTGCTCTCTATGTCCTCCTGTCTTGACATTTTCTCCTCTCCCTTTTTTACCTTTCAATGCAAAAAATGTATTGATTTTCCTCATGTGCTGTGATACTTATAATTGAAGCCATATCTTATAAGACGTCCTTTTACAAAAGGATTATTGTATGAATCATGATAGGCACAATGTAAGTGAATTGTTTCGGAAGTTACTTGTTCAATTAGACATTGTCTTCCACGTTATAGCTGCGATTTTACTGCTTGTTGCGTGCGGCTTTATTCTCTTTTATGCAGCTCTCAATTTATTGGAACCCTCGCGTATTGCCATGATAGCCCTGGTAAATGACGTGCTCCTTGCCCTTATTATCCTTGAGCTGCTCTGGACAGCTATCAGGTTTTTAAAGAAACAGAAATTCGTGTTGGGTCCATTTTTTGCCATCGGCATAATAGCTGCGGTAAGAAGGATTCTCTTAATTGAGGCGCAAACTACCATCATGAAGCATACCCCAATTGAAAAACTGTATGAGATAGGTGTCAGCGCAGTTGTGGTTATTATATTGATGGTTGCTTATTATCTGTCGGTAAAGGCGCAGAGACTCGAGCAGTAATCTATTATTTGGTCAGCGATTGGTCAGTCTCAGCGATTGGGGTCAAACCTACAATATACATTTAACCATTAACTGCCTCTTTTATTGCTATAATTTCCCTATCTATTTTCTCATTCTTTTCTTTTGTTTGTTCTATATCTCTTAGTACATTTGTTACCGCTTGAGTTGTTATATTAAATACCTTCCCGATATCTCCGTTCTTCTGGCCACTTAATATCTTACCAAGATAAATCGCTATCTTCCGTTGCCTCGCAGATGTTCTGTTCCTCTTCATAATTTCCTCTTTTTTTAATCCATAATAATTTGCTACCGCGCTGACTATATCTTCCACGTTATACTTTGCTTCAATCTTTTTTATATCCGGTATTTCTGTTTTGTCCGGACTTCCTTGTAAATAACCAAAGACTTTCTCCGTAAATGCTTCACCCCCTAATACACTGCCAACTGCTTCTTGCAAGGGAGATTCCTTTGTATTTCTCACGAATACAAACTCTTGATACTTCCTCATTGCTTCTGCACGTATCTTCGAAAACAAATAAAGTGTATCTCCTGTGTCTGTTATTGTATTGTTTGAATTTTCTTTGACATATTCCCTATAACTGCTCCACCTATATTCACTTGCTCTTTTAACTATTCCAGCTCTTACCGGATTCAAATGAATATATCTCCCTAATTCCAATAGATAGTTTTCCTTTTCAACAATTATTGCCTTATATCGTCCCTGAAACAAATGCCCGACCCTTTTATGTCTGTTATTTGCATAAACCGTATAACTGGTATTTATGTTCTGCATTATTTGTTTTATATTTGCATGCGGCGTTTCAATAAGTAGATGAAAATGATTATCCATCAATACATATGCATGGAGCAGATATCCGTATCTCTCCTTTGTCCTTTTTAATATCTCCTGGAATCTTTCCTTGTCCCTGTTATCCCAGTATATTTGTTCCCTCTGATTTCCCCTTGATGTTATATGATAAAATGCCCCTTCGAATTCTATCCTTAACTGTCTCGCCATGTCTCCTCAAAAATTATCGCTCATATAGCCTATTTATTGAATGTATATTGTAGGTTTGACCCCAGTCTTTGAGTCTTTGGACCCCTTGCCCAGTCTTGAACCAGTTTTTGAACATGATTTTTATATATTCAACTAACATATAGCTCCCTTTGGACAGCCTGGACCATATGCATCTATCAGCCGAAATTTAATATCTGTGCCTTTCAGTAAAACTGTTTGCCCTTCCAAGACACGGGTTCTTTGAAAGAAATCAATTTCAAATGTCTTTTGTTCACTATGTTTAACTTCTTTTGAATATAGTTCTTTTTCTAGTCCTGAACGATTCTCTGCATCAAATTTCTGAAAATAGATTTCAACGAAACCTTTATCACTATGGACACTAAGTAACATTACCCCAATATTTGTGTGCTCGAAGTAATGACTACAAAAATCACAATCAATAGTTTCAGCTTTTCCATTATGAAAAACTTCATATCTAACATCTAAAGCTGCTCTTATACCATACGAGAAAGGGGCAGTTATTATTAAAATTAAGAGAAAAATGAACACATGGATAAAATTATACATTTCTTCGGCCTTCCGATTTATGAAGTCACATAACAATTAATAGACAAACTTCGTATTTTCAGATTATCTTCTGTGAAAAGATAACATAATTTATTTTTGGATGCAAAATATTTGATATTCGTATTTATGCCATATCATCATATGATACGAAGTTTATATAATCTGGACTTTTTGGATAAATAACATTGATGATTTCCGATAGAAATGTTGCATTGCAAAGCAAAATTTTAAAAAACAACATAGAGGAAGAAGTTAATACGTTGTTTAAATACTTTTGAAGGAAAAGTTTTTTGCTTTTTAAGCTCAAAACCTGAACTTATATGTGGTT
>DAOVVO010000035.1 GCA_030637135.1 Nitrospirota bacterium | reverse complement strand
ATTTATTTATACCAATAAAATTTATGTCATAGACAACCGGTTTTTTCTGAGTATATTTATAATAGAGAATGTTATTTAAGCTATTTCTTATATTCGCTGTCATACCGGTTATCGAACTTGGGTTGGTAATTAAATTGGGTTCAATCATCGGAACCTTCAATACTATTGCCATTGTAATACTCACCGCCATTATAGGTGCCTACATGGTTAAGTTAGAGGGGCTGGGGGTCATGTACCGCATACAAAAAAATATGCAGGAAGGCATCTTCCCCGGTGAAGAATTGATCAACGGCATGATGATACTCATTGCCGGGGCCCTTTTGCTCACACCCGGGTTTTTTACTGATATAATCGGCTTTCTCATGGTATTTCCATTTTCCAGGAACCATATTAAAAAAATAGCTCGGCGTTATATTGAGAAAAAGATGTCTTCCGGAGAAATCGACATTCACAGGTTTTAATTTTAATATATATACATGGTTTAAAAGTTCAATAAAGCTTTAATAGTTACAGCTGCTCAATCAATGTAAAAGTTTTTAACCTTAATTCACTGTTATCACCTGAATGCCAGAGCTTAATTGAGACGTAAATTCACATTGTAAAAAGGCAGCATCACATGGAGATGGAATAATCAATTTTTATGAACATTGTCACTGCAAAAGGATTAACAAAAAACTATGGCTCACTCAGGGCTGTGGACAATGTAAACTTTGAAATTGCAAAAGGAGAATGTTTCGGTTTTCTCGGACCAAACGGCGCAGGTAAAACCACCGTTATGAGCATTATCTACTGTTATATGCCTCCTACGTCAGGTGATGTAACAGTATTCGGAATGGACGTAAACGGAAAATCAAGCATGATAAAGGCACGAATCGGTGTTATGCCTCAGGACAACAACCTTGACCCTGACCTTTCTGTCCTGGAAAACCTGATTGTGTATGCACGGTATTTTGACATTGTAAAAAAGGACTCTCTCCAAAGTGCCTGGGAACTCCTCGACTTTGTCGGGCTGAAGGAAAAATCCCACGTAAACATAAAGGACTTATCAGGCGGAATGAAACGTGCACTCCTCCTCGCAAGGGCACTTATAAATAATCCGGATCTCTTGATACTTGATGAACCGACTACAGGCCTTGACCCGCACAGCAGACATGCCGTATGGCAGCAGTTGAAAGAGCTCAAGTCAAAAGGAATTACGCAGATACTCACAACCCATTATATGGAAGAAGCAGAAAAACTCTGCGACAGAGTAGCAATCATGGATTCAGGGAACATTATCACAATTGATACGCCATCACGCCTTATGGAAATTCATGGTGGAGATCTCGAAAGCGTTTATTTAAAACTTACCGGAAAGAGACTTATAACCTAAATTTATATTTAATACATTACTTTAAATTAAAGGTGATAACCATTGAATATTACTAAAGCATTTAGAGTATGGCAAAGAAATTTCACCGTCTACAAAAAATTGTATAAGTCGAGTATTGTGTTTAATTTTATTGAACCTGTACTGTATCTCATCGCCTTAGGTTTTGGACTGGGAGCTTTTGTGAAAGAGATTTATGGAGTTCCCTATATAAACTTTATAGCGCCGGGCATAATAGCTTCATCTTCTATGTTCGCTACGGCGTCTGAATGCACGTATGGTACTTATGTACGAATGACATATCAGAAAACATTCGATGCCATACTGGCAACACCTGTAAATATTGACGACCTTGTAGCTGGCGAACTCATGTGGGGTGCAACAAAAAGCGTTCTCTACGGCACAATTATCATTATAGTGATATCTGTATTTGGTCTTGTCGACTCTTCCTTAATAATCCTCGCTGTTCCTGTACTTTTCATCAGCGGACTGATATTTGCAGAGATTTCTGTCATTGCTGCAGCCATTGTGCCGGGAATTGATTCTTTCAGTTACTTTTTTACACTCCTTTTAACACCGAGCTTTCTTTTTTCAGGCATCTTCTTCCCGCTGGATACTCTTCCGCCAGTTGTTGTTAAAATAGCCTTTTTTATGCCCCTTTATCACCTTGTAAACATCTGCAGGGCATTTTCCTCAGGGATATTATATACGTCGGTATGGGATGTCGTCTGGCTTCTTGCTGCCGCTGCACTCATTGCACCCTACCCCTTTATATTAATGCGCAGGAGAGTAATAAAATAATGAGTCAAAGTCGGAGGAGGTTCTACGGAAATTCAAATGATACGTGTAAAACGCGCTTCGAGATTTCAATGGTAAAAGTTCAGGCAGAGAAAAAGAAGGAAAAGTCAAAAAAACATACATGTTCTGACTGTACTTTTTGCCAGTGGTGCAGTGATGAACGGTGCGGTCTATGCAGGCCTCCTGTTAAAAAACGGGCAAAAACACTCAGAAAGAAAGCACACAAACCACTCTTCTTACGTTATTAATGAAAAACTGTTTTAACGCCAGCCTCTAAAAAGAATTCTTTTGAAATTCCAGAAATGTATAAGCCTCTGGGTGAAAGCAGTATCCTTCACAGTTGTTGCAAGTTCTTTGAGCTCGGCTCGGTTTCTTTCTATCTCTCTATCCTGTGCCCTGTCAAATCCACCGTCAGCAATAAAATGCCTTATCTTCTCAAGTTCATCTGCATCAAGCCATACACCGTGTCTTTTACATTCATCAATGATAACACCTGATATTCGTTTAAAGTTCTTCCGGTTCATCAATTTTCCGCATCGCACACATACTATATATTCCAACGGGTCTTTTGCAGATTGTTTTCTATATTCACCTTGAAATTTCCCCTTTTTGTAAATTTCGAATTCTCTTGTAGCGCGGTGAAACTCTCCCCTGTCAAGCCACATACCCCCGCATTGGGGACAGATATCATATTCTTCATTATCACTATTATAAATTTTAAGAGGCACTTGACAACGTGGACACACTGAAGGAATTGAGTCCATAATGTCACGCTGATGACCACCGCAGAGAGGGCAAATAGTATATTTGACATTTATTTTTTTCTTACAGTGTTCACACGTCTTTGTCTTTGTCTTTGTCTTTGTCTTTGTCTTTGCCATTGCCATTGCCATTGAGAAACTCCTTAGTGTTTTTATATTCTTTCGGATTTTTGTATACGAACATTGTAAAATCATAAGGTATCACGTTATGTTTTAACGTAACAAAGGGTGAGAGTCTTTCTACCGCAAATGCAAATATTTCTTCGGGAAAAACATAATTCATTTCAAAATCCTTCTCTGGATTATGAGCTGATAGGGCGTTGAATGCAAGGGCTATCCTGCAGTTTTTGAAAAGTTTCACCAGCGTATTCTTTATTGTCTTATCAATACCTTCGACATTGAGATTGAACACACCACAGAGAAAGACGTAGTCAAATTCCTCATATAGAATATCACTCTCTATATCAAAAACTCTGAATCTGCAATCAGGGTGTTTTTCTTGAGCCAATGAAATTAATCGCTCGTTAATATCAAAACCCGTGTATTGAACCGAAATATTCCTTTCCTTCAAAAACTGATAAAAATCACCTTTACCACAACCGTAATCAAGAACTTTTCTTCCTTCAATTGTGGTTTCAATTTCAAGAAGACAGTTATAATGCACATATTGTCCCTTGCGAGTCCACCTGAGAGACTCAGGTCTGTCGCCATGCATCTTCAGCATATTATTGTAAAAAAAAAATCACATATTCCTTGGAAAGTTCGTCCATTTCACTCAATCCTGACAAGTTTGTTTTCAGGGAGTCTGTTTAAAAAATATTCTACAGCCTTATGTAACGAATCAGCTGATTTAGACTCTGCTATAACTATAACACTGTATTCTTTATTCCCTACAACGGGATATGAACCAAATGTTACATCTGCATTTTCTGCAACAGATTCGTTCAGTATGCATGCAATCTCAGACTCTCGTGCACTAAGAAACAGTTTTTTTAAATAAATGGGGGACGTACGAAATCGCTCTTTAATTAATGAGAATTTGGTCCTCAAATATTCAGGGATTCCGGGAAATATGAAAATATTCTTAAAGACAACAATGGGAAATCTTATAGTGCTGGTGACAATGATTTCAGCCCCTTCAGGCACCTCGGTCATTTTCAATACAGCTTTATTAAGCTGGCTATTGTATTTTGCAGTTAAAAATTTTTCGAGATCCGGGTGAATCATTGTCTTTAAACCAAAGCCCTTTGCTATTCCGGACATGGTAACATCATCATGTGTAGGCCCTACACCTCCAGATGTAAAGACATAATCGTATTTATCTGAAAATTCTCTCACTTCTCTGCCTATTACCTCTTCTTCATCAGGTATTACAGATATACGTTTAACATTCACTCCCAGAGCTCTCAATTCAGTGGCAAGATAAAAAGAGTTGACATCTTGCACCTTACCGGAAAGTATCTCATTCCCTATTATTATAATGCCAGCAGTTTTTGAATATTTCACAAGCATAATGTAACAGAAAACATAAAATAATTTCTCTGCCAGAACAATTTATTAATCTGAAAGAACGAATGTAGTCCCTTGCCCGTCGTAGACTCGTAGAGAAGTTCGGAGACTGCAGGGAGCTTTAAATCATTTGTTTTCTCAAAATGTGATGTAAATCACAAAAAACCTCTTTAAAAAAACTTACTATAGATATGATGCAAAATTATGGTGTTTATAATAGTAATAACCAGGGAGCCATAATCATGCCATATGCTGGTTTTTTGCAGCAACTGCTACGTTATATAGGGATTTATATATTTCGAGATATACATATGAAACATAAAATGTTGGACAAACAGGTATCAGTACTATGAAATTTAAACACAAATTAAGTCTGGGATTTCTAATAATACCCCTCCTAATCGGCATAACGGGATTTTACGCTCTGAGGATGAGCAAAAAGTCATTAGAAGAATCTTTGGTTCAAAGTTCACATACCTTAGCGATGGATATTAATCACGGACTTGAACAAAGATTAGAAGATAGAATTAATCTCTTCCAGGAGTATGCACAGAGTTCATTGCTGCGTAAAACCCTCTCTGATTCAAACCGGGATTTCGAAAAAAGAGGCACAATCCAAGAGTACATAAACGAAAAAGATAAAGAGTGGAACTCTGTACCAAATAAAACGATCACGCGTTTAATGCAAAATATCATTCAAAACAACATATCACGTGAATTAAGGGACAAAATATCATTTTACGAAAATAAATATGGGTATAGGGTTTTCGGAGATATTTTTCTAACTAATAAATACGGAGCGATTGTTGCCATGACTGGAATAACAACTGATTACAGACAGGACGATGAAGAGTGGTGGCAGCATGCAAAGAGAGACTCTGTGTATGTAACAAAAGAAATCGGATATGACGAAAGTGCTGATATGTATTCTCTTGATATTGGTTTGAGGATAAATAATGAAAAAGGTGATGTTCTCGGCATAATGAAAATCGTGTTAAATATGGAGGACTTTATTGGCGTTGTCAGGAATTCAGCAAATTCCGGAATCCACAGTTACCATAAGTCCATGCAATACAGACTCCTGACATCTGAGGGCACATTAATTTATTCATCAATAAGCAATGAAAAGTTTTTAGACGACTTTTCTCACATGCTGCCCGGGTCAGAATACTCACCTCGGGGAGATGTACGTGGTATAGCTCTTTCGCAGTATGAATTTAGAGAAGATGATGAATCAATAATTACACATGGTCATTTAGATAAACTAAAGGATCTTGCGCAGTTGAATTGGATACTTATGCTTGAGCACAAAAAAGATGAAATATTTGCCATCATGGTCAAATTGAAAAACCAGATATTAACCCTTACCATATCTTCCACGTTATGTGCCATCCTTTTAGGGTTTTTATTTTCTAACTCTCTCACGAAATCCATCAAAAAACTCAGTAAAGCAACCGAAAAAATGGGAAAAGGAAAGTTCGACACTGATATTGATATTGCATCACATGATGAAATTGGAGAGCTCGCTCAGTCATTTAAACGTATGACAGACGATTTAAAGACTACTACGGTCAGCCGTGATGAACTGGCAAGGGAAATAGAGGAGCGAAAGAAAACTGAACTATTGATCCATCAATCCAAGCAAGACTGGGAAGACACCTTCAATAATATTACTGACATGGTTACCCTCCACGACAAGGACTACAACATACTCAGAGCAAATAAAGCAGCAGAAAAAATGCTCAAATTACCTGCACTAGAAAAAGCATTAAACGTGAAATGCTTTAAATATTATCATGGAACAGAAAGTCCTCCTGAAGGATGCCCCAGTTGTGTCTGCCTGAAAACAGGTGTGCCCCGTACCTTTGAAATTTTTGAACCTTTTTTGGGTAAACACCTCGAAATAAGGGCAATGGCCCGATTGGATGACAATAACCAAATAATCGGTCTGATCCATGTGGTCAGGGATATCACTGAACGAAAAAAGATAGAGAACGCCATCAAGAAAGCAAAAATGGAATGGGAAATGACATTTGATAATGCGAACGAATTACTCATACTTCTGGATAAAGACCTGAATATAACGAGAGCTAACAAGAGTTTTGCCCGATTCACACAAAAATCTTTAAGACAATTAATAGGCAGAAAATGCACCGAACTCATAAAAACTGATCACGACCACATAAAACACAGCCGTAAAGACGGAAAAACAGAAATAAAAGCGCACAATGGCCAATGGCTGCAGCTCAGTTTTTATCCTATCATAAACGAGCACGGTGAATTCCTTCACTCTCTACTCATTGGCACTGACATTACCGCATTGAAAAAAACACAACAGGAACTTGTCCAATCAGAAGAAAAGCTAAGAAAACATATAGAAGAACAGGAGAAATCTTGTGAAATAACCCCCAGCAGGGATTCGAGGATGAAGGCACTGAAAAAGGAACTAAAGAAATTAAACGCTGATCCTGCACAGGACAAGGGAAACGGTGATACTAACAGTTAATTCACTTTTACTATAACTTTTAATACCCCTTTTCTGCCCGCATAGCGGAACGCTTTTACTCCTTGCTCCAATGGGAATATCCTGGTGATAAGAGGTTGCAGATGAATATCCCTTTTCTCAATTGCCTCTATGGCAGGAGGGAACGGACCACACCGTGAACCAATTATGGTAACTTCGTTTACCACTATACTATTCATATCAAAAGTCGTACGACTGGCGGTTGTTGTTTTCATTATAACTGTTCCTCTCGGCCTCACAATGTTTAGTGCAGTTTCAAAACCTGAAGGTGAGCCGGTACAATCTACAACTATATCAAACCCTCTTTTATTAAAATCAGAACAGAGTTCTATTTTAATGCCTCTTTTTTTCAGTATAGAGAGCTTATCCCTGTGTCTCCCGACAACCATGAGGTCACACTCTCTCAAAGAAATTACCTGCCCGGCGAGAAGACCTAATTTACCGTCACCAAGCACACAGACCTTGTGGTAAGGCATGATCTCCACCTGGCGGGTTATCTCAAAAGCCGCAGCCAGAGGCTCTATAAAGACAGCCTCTTCTTCTGTAATGGAATCCGGGAGCAGATGAAGATTTCTCACAGGGAGTGTAACGTATTCAGCAAAAACCCCGTCTTTATTGAAAATGCCCAGTACGGAGCGGTTCGGACAGTGATTGTGCATATTTTTCCTGCAAAAAGAACAGTGACCACATGTAATATTTATTTCTCCAACTACCCGTTTACCAATCAGGTCTTTTTGCCTGCACCTTTCTACAACTCCCACAAATTCATGCCCGAGAACACCTTCGAACTTCATATATCCTCTGGTAATCTCGATATCCGTATTACAGATGCCTGCGTGCAAAATCTTAATTAATGCTTCATTTTTCTTCCGGGCGGTAAGGATATAGTCGGAAACATACCGCAATTTTTTATTATCAATAACGAGAGCACGCATGATATATCTTTCTCTTTTCGATACGGAAGAGAGATAAAATCTGTATATTAATTATTTTTTATGATAGAGATTAAGGAAGCAGCACGTTCATCTATGAGAAATAAAAGTTTCCCTTTCTCTGGCTTAACCATTGCAGCTGGGAGTTCATGAGTGCCATCCTCAAGTACGTCTTTTGCAACTTTGGCTTTGTTACGGCCGGCAATCAAAAAAATAATATTTACCGCGTTATTGATTACCGGCAAGGTGAGTGATATCCTCTCTCTCAGTGACAAATCTGAAGGAGATACCGCAACTGACAGATGTTTCGTCTCTTGGAGTGACGGGGTTCCCGGGAAGAGAGAGGCAGTATGCCCGTCTTCTCCCATACCGAGTAATATGAGGTCAAATTGAGGAAACTGGCCTTGTGCCAATTTGAATGATGAGATTAAATCTTCTTCGTATTTCATCGCAGAAACCCGGGGGTTATTTTCTTTCGTTGGGATAGAATGAATATTCTCTCTCGGTATATCAATGTTGTTGAAGAGTACGTGATTTACCATACGATAATTACTCTCACTGTGTTCAAAAGGAACAAAACGCTCATCAACAAAAAAAACACGTGTTTTATTCCATGGTAGGGTTTCTTCAAATTCTGCCAGTCTTTTATATAGTGCCATGGGGGTCTTTCCGCCTGAAAGTGCGACTTCAAAGTAGTTCTTGTTTTTTAGTGCCTTATCACAAATATCTCTCCACTTTTTTACTGCAAAGTTAGAGATGTCTTCAATATCATTAAAAATAACAATCTCTCTGTCGTCATTTTTCATGTAACACTATAGGGGGGGTGATTCTCTCTACCAGATATGCCACCGGCGGCCTTCTTTTTGCATCATCTCATCAGCCTTTTCAGGACCCCATGTACCAGCACTGTAGTTAGGAAACTCCGGAGCTGGAGTGTTTTCCCACCTTTCATTTATAGGGTCAACGACCGCCCACATTGCCTCAATTCCATCCTGGCGTGCAAAAAGTGTTTGATCATCTTTCATGCAATCAAGTAATAACCGTTCATAGGGCAAGGGGAAATGAAACTTTCCCTGAAAATCTCTCTCATAATGAAAATTCATATTAATAGGATACAGTTGGTTGCCAATCCCCGGGTGTTTTACACCTAAATGTAAAGAGATTGATTCACGGGGCTGTATTCCCAGCACCAGGAGATTCGGCTCCCTGATTTCGCAGGTAGAGCTGAACATTTTGAGGGGAGGCTGTTTGAAATGTATGCTGATTTCAGAAATGCGCTTCTTTAAACGCTTTCCTGTCCGCAGGTAAAACGGAACCCCTGCCCAGCGCCAATTATCTATATAAAATTTTCCAGCAAAAAATGTCGGTGTATTTGAAGAAGATGATGTATCTCTTTCATCACGATAGCTGACTACTTCTTTGCCATTAATCGAGCCTGCGCCGTATTGACCACGTACTGTATATGTATCAATGTATTCTTTATCCAGAGGGCGAATAGTGCTGTACATCTTGACTTTTTCATTACGAATATAATCTGCTTCAAAGCCAATCGGCGGCTCCATGGCAACCAGGGCAAGGAGCTGCATGATATGATTCTGTACGATATCCCTCACAACTCCTGCCTTCTCATAAAAACGCGCCCTGTTCTCAATACCGAGGGATTCGGCAACAGTAATCTGGATATGGTCAATATAACGCCTGTTCCAAAGCGGCTCAAAAATACTGTTAGCAAATCGGAAGAAAATAATATTCTGAACGGTTTCCTTACCCAGGTAATGATCAATTCGGTATATCTGATTTTCATCAAACGCTTTCGCAATGAGACGGTTTAACTCAGCCGCTGAGGCCCTGTCTTTCCCAAAAGGTTTTTCCACGATAAGCCGAGTATTAAAGAGTCCTTTACAGAGCTTGCAGAATGATAACCGCTCAACTATACTTGTTAAAAAATGGGGCGCAACTGCCATATAATAAATAATCTCGCGCAACCCTTTTTCTGTGCGTCTTGTAAGTTCTTCTAATCTTTGAGAAAGTCTTTTAAAGGCATTCTCATCCTCAAAACTCCCTGAAATATAGAATAAATGTTTGCTGAACCTCTCCCAGCACTCCCCGTTAAATGTATCTTCACTGAATTCCAGAACTGCTTTTTTGACGAGCTCACGATATTCCTCATCAGATCTTTTACTGGAAGCAAATCCAATAATGGAGAATTCATCGGGAAGGTTTTGGTCTTGGCAGAGATGATATAATGTTGGCAATAGTTTCCTTTTACTTAAATCACCGGTACCGCCGAATATCACCATTGTGAAAGGCTCGATATCAATTTTTTCGGGAGTCACCTCACAGAACCGATCAGGACCATTCATAAGAGAATAGTCCACATTATCGGGCGACATATAATTTTCTCCTTTTCACTCTTTTTTTACCGCATGTCCACCAAATTCATTACGCATTGCCGCGATAACTTTTGCACTAAAAGACTCATCCTGTCTGGAACGAAGCCGTTCCAGCAAAGACAGGGTAATAACTGGTGCGGGTACATTCTCTTCTATGGCTTCCGCTACTGTCCAGCGTCCCTCTCCAGAGTCTTCAACATATCCGCGAATTGAAGCTAAATCTTGATATTTTTCAAAAATATTTTCGGCCAACTCTAATAACCACGACCGAATAACACTGCCATGATTCCAAACACGTGCTACTTTATTCATGTCAATATTAAATTCTGTTTTAGCTTTCATAATTGCAAATCCCTCAGCATACCCCTGAAGCATTGCATATTCTATGCCGTTATGTACCATCTTCACAAAATGTCCAGCGCCATTTGGTCCAACATGTGCGTAACCGTTCTCAGGGGCAAGCACGTGAAAGAGAGGTTCTGCCTTTTCAAAAACTTCTTTATCCCCGCCAATCATCAAACAATAACCAATCTTCAGCCCCCATATTCCCCCGCTCGTACCAACATCAATAAAAGAAATACCCTTTGCTCTAAGCTCCTTCGCCCTTCTTATTGAATCCTTATAAAAAGAATTGCCTCCGTCAATCAGGATATCCCCTCTGTCCAAAAAAGTGGCAATATTTTCAGTGACGTGCTCTGTTGCATCTCCGGCAGGCACCATAAGCCAGACAACGCGAGGCGCATGTAATTTCTTAACAAGATCTTCAAGGGATTTTGCACCGAGAGCACCTTTTGCTTCGACCTTTTTCACAGACTCAGAT
>DAOVVO010000004.1 GCA_030637135.1 Nitrospirota bacterium | reverse complement strand
TTGACGATGCTGATAAACAGAACGGACTCTTCTAATACCAAAACCAGTTTTTTTATTATACGGAGATTTAAGGAACTCTCAACTTCTTTATATCTGCGAGTATCTGTTTTTTATCTGTGATCATCTGCGTTTCTTACTCACAGGTGTTCAAACTCATCTTTTTCGTCTTCTTCATCACCTTTTAGTCTTTTATCAATATATTCTTTTGCGCTATCTTTACCGCCTATGCCAAAGGCAATGGCTAATGCAAGAACAACACCGCCATATATTATGGCGAATGCAATTAATACTGTTTCTTCTCCAATCCCGAGTTGTTCAAGAGCCATTGTTACAGAGAGGAAGAATACAGTAAATTTTACAAATTTTCCGATGATACCCGACATTTTAAGCCCTGCGTTGACACAGGCTATTAATGAGGCTCTTCCAAGAAAATTGCTGAGGAGATATCCAATGAAAAGAATGAATGTTGCAATAAAAATATTTGGCAGATAAAGAAAAAGATTCTCAAGCATTCGCAAAATCGTAGGCACGTTGAGCGCTCTCAGGGAGATTATGAGAAAGGTAAAAATTATGAGCCAGCCGATTATTCTGGAGAATAAACTTGGCGCAGACTCGCTTATCCCTCCTTTTTTGAGCAAGTCGGCAAGACCGAATTTTTCAGCAATCTTATCAAGGTTTATTGCTATGGATAGTTTCGCAAATACTTTTTTAAAGACAATTGCTATCAGGATACCTACAACAAGAACAAGCAGTGAAGTCAGGAGGTTTGGCAAGAACCCTATAATATTAGTATAAAATTCTTTTAAGGGTTCAATGAGTATTTTTTGTATTGTGTTATTCATCGTTTCCCCCTCGTTTGTTTGTTAATTACCATTTTTATTCAAGAAGACGTTCTGTTACAGGCGCGGGTAATTAATCCCACGTATCGATTAAAGTATTCTTTTTATGTTCAAACATAATACATAAATTTTCTATTTTATTTTCTACTTCTGTGGCGTTACTGTTATATGTTTCAATGACAAATGAGGCAACGCGTCCTATGTAAAGCGGAGTCAGTGATTTCAATAGATGCTCCCGGTTAATAATTTTTTTGTGATAAGCTGAGGCAAAGGCATATATAATTTCTACCCATACAGAGTCGGGCACATGAAATTTATCATTCGGTATGGCACTTAATTCGTCGCATAAAAAACTTTTTAAATTTCCAGGCATAAATGATTCCCAAATTGTGGAAAGCTCTTTTGCTCCGAGCTTGAACCTGTCAATCATCTTATCTACATACACTATAATGGGTTCCAGTCCAACTGCATAGGTAAAACCGAATGTCGTGAGAGGAGCGGACCCCTTTATGGTTTTCCACACATCGTGGTATGTCTCCATAAGGTCGAACGTTGAGCTGACCACCTGAAACAGCATAGCGCTCAAGTCAGCTCCCGGGTCTTTGGGGTCATGAATTTTTGCACCGAGGAAAGACTGACATGTTTTAAAATTATTCGCAACAGCAGTGGTTGTCATCCAGATATCAATTCCATATTTTGCAACATTCGTATTCCATACTTCTTTGGTCAGGAAAAACGAAGCAAGTTCTCCTGAAAATGCAAAGTCTCCGCCTATTGGCTGCCTGATTCTTTTACCGTAGAGTGCCCGTGTAATGGGATATATAATGCTGTTCGTTATGGTCCCGTCATATTTATGCCTGAGGTAATACGGTGTAACATAATCATAACCTTTTTCTATAACCGGTCTTAATAACAGGTCAATCCATTCCGGTGTTATGCTTTTTAAATCAGAATCTACAACGGCACATGCTTTGGCATTCAGTGACCTGGCAATTTCAAATATTGTTCTGAATGCGCTGCCTTTGCCTGGTATTCCGTCATACGGTGTGGTTAGTTTCAGAAAAGGTTTTTTATGATGCGATATAAAAATAGAATCAAAGTCCTCTATAGTGGCTTTATGAACAACATCCATGGTGCCGTCTGTTGAGCCGCCGTCCGAATTAATGAGAACAGTTTTTTTATCAGGGAAATACTTTGCAAGACCAGCCTGTACAGCCCTTACAACATGACCTATGGTTTTTGCATTGTTGTAACTCGGAATGCCGATTATTATATCTGCTTCTTGAATTTCAGCCAGTTTTTCTTTTATGTTATTCCCTTCAGCCGGGGCACTTACGGATGATAGTTCTCTATCCATTGCAGTAGCTTTTTAACTTCCCCCTGTGTTTTGAGATAATAGTCTGCTTTCAGACTCCTGCCGATACTGATACCCGTGCCTTTCCCCTTGATTGCATTAAATGCATCTTCGTCGGTAGTATCGTCTCCGAGATAAACAGGAACCCTGTTTTTCCCATAGTGTTCACATATCCATTTAACAGCATCCCCTTTATTCCACGTCCCGTGGGGTTTTATTTCAAAGACCTTTTTCCCTGAAGTTATTTTAAATAAGCCTTTGTAATTATGTGCTGTTGTCCAGATGATGTCGAAAAGCGTGCAAATATCACGACTGTCCACCATTCTGTAATGGATGCTCGCCGTGATTCCTTTGTCTTCGATTATTGTACCTTTCACAGATGAGAGAGCATTTTTGAGTTCATCGATAATATTTGACAGCACCTTTTTACTGTCTGATAACTGCTGTCCTACGACTAATTTTTGACCGTCCCAGATTTCAGCACCATGATTTCCAGCATAAATCATGTTTTCCAAATTGACCCGCTGTTTTATATCATGAAGCGCTCGACCGCTTATAATAGCTACAGGATACCTTTCATTTAATCGCAGTATCAGATTCCGCGTGTATTCAGACAGATGTGCTTTGTCTGGTGAAGAAACAATAGGGGTTAAAGTCCCGTCAAAATCGAAAAACAGGAAAATATTATTTCTGGGGATTTTTTCGAGGTTATCAAATACATAGTAGCATTTTAAAAATGGGACTGTTATATCTCTGAGAACATCTAATATCCATCTGTAGATATCATTTTCTTTCACCTGCCTGCGGAGGGCATTTATTCTGCAGGCCTTTTCTTTAACAGGCAGTTCGAGAGCGGTTTTTATGCAATTTGAAAATTCCTCGATATCGTATGGATTTACAAGAATGGCTCCTTCAAGTTCTTCAGCTGCGCCTGCGAATTCACTCAGCAAGAGTACACCTTTCTTCTCACATTGTGAAGCTACAAATTCTTTTGCGACCAGATTCATTCCATCATATATAGAACTTATTATCCCAACATCAGCCATTCTATAGTATGCCACGAGGTCTTCGTGCTCAGATTTTATATCCCTGTATATAATGGGATTCCAGTCTTCTAATGCATATTTTTTATTTATTTTTTTAATAAGTACCTCTACTGTCAGTTTATAGGTAGCATATGGCTCTTTCATCCTTGTAGGTACAGCAATCTGAATAAAAGTGAATGTGCCGATGAATTTCGGATATTTTTCAAAGAAGAGGTCAATTGCCTGAAGACGTTTTATCAGTCCTTTGGTATATTCAAGCCTGTCGACGCCAATCCCTATATATTTATTTTTGAGGTTATACCTTTCTGTGAGAGTCTGGAGGGCTTTTGAAGTTTTCGGCGCTGATGCAAGGGAATCAAAGCTATCAAAATCGACACTTATGGGAAATGATTTAAGAACTGTCAAATGACCATTATAGGACACGGTGTTGTTATTATAATTTATTTCTGCCTCTTCAAGGGTCTCTTTTACACAGCTGAGAAAATTATTAATAAATAACGGAATTTGAAAACCTATAAGGTCGTTGCACAAAAGAGCTTCAAGAATTTCCTTGAACTGAGGACATATTCTGAAAACACTATAATCAGGCCATGGTATGTGCCAAAAATGAGCAACGGTCAGATCTGGTTTCTTTTCTTTGAGAATTTTTGGAACGAGGCAGAGATGGTAATCATGAATCCAGACCAGTGATTTTCTGTCTGTTATTGAAAGTACGGCATGTGCAAATATACGATTTGCATTTTTATAATCAGCCCAATATTTTTTTTTAAAATATACCCGGTCCAATGTTATATGACACAGGGGCCATAGCACCTGGTTTGCATAGCCGTGATAGTAATTATTAATTTCTTCAGGTGTTAACCAAACCCTTTTCAGGATATATGATGGTTTGCTGGGAGGTACAGATATACAATTTTTTCCGTCAACGTTTTCTCTATCACCGCTGCCGCTTCCCCATGCAACCCATTTCCCCCCTGTCGCTTTTAAAACTTCATCCAAAGCTGAGCTAAGACCGCCTACAGGTTTTTCAACTTTAAAATTATTTCCAAATTTTTTGTGAATGTATGGTTCCCTGTTTGAAACTATAACGAGGTTCTTATCGGAGAGGTTTTTCTCAATAAATATTTTTAATTTTTCACGACTCATAGTTCCATAACACTTTTACCTTTGTTTTCTATAATATACCAAACTGAGAGATAATCTCTAATCTGTCTGGTAATGAGGAAATTATTTCTAACATATTCTTTACCATGTTGCCCCATGCGTTTAATCATGTCGGGATTGTTGAGGAACTGCCGTATTCTAAATGCCGCGCCTTCAATCGAATAAACAATAAAGCCCGTAACTCCATGCACAATCTGCAAAGGAATCCCCCCGACTGCTCCACCGATCACTGGTTTTTCTTTCCACATAGCCTCTGAAACAGTAAGACCAAAACCTTCCCTGAGCGATTTCTGCAGGATAACATCTGCTATTCTCTGCAAAACATTTATCTCTCGATGGCTGTCGGGAGGTAATAAGAGGATATGAACGTCTGGGTCATTGCCTGCATAATTCAATACCTCTTCAAGTATAATTTTGCCCTCGGGGTCGTCTGCGGCCAGACTGCCTGCGAGTATAAGTCTGCAGTCATTATATTTCTTTACGATTTGGTATGTATTGATGACACCTATCGGGTCTTTGAACTTATCGAACCTTGAAACCTGCAATATGATAGGTTTGTCACGGGGTATATTGAATTTTTCAACAACCTCGTTTATTTCCTTATTTGTTACATCTCTATTTTTTTCACTGAGGGGGTCTATTGAAGGGGTTATTATATACTCGTCTATTGGCAGTGCCTTGGAAAATTTCGCGACCGAAATTATAGCAGCATTGTAACGTTCGATATATTTTTTGATATTCATCCAAACCTTTGCTATTGGGTTTGCTATATCGATATGACATCTCCATATCCATATATTTTTTTTTGACTTTGCCCGCTGTTCCCTGAATTCTATAAAAGGAGCAGGTTGGGGATCGTGTATAAACACAGCATGTGCCTGGAGATTCATAGTACGTGCGTTGTTACTGTTGACTTCGTAATAGTAGTCCCACATGTGCTCAGTTATATTTTCACGCCTGCCTTGCAGGGCATTGTGTATTTTTTTAGTAATATCAAAAAACCTTGAATCACCTTCCATTACGTTCCATTGTGCATCGATTCCAAATTGTTTGAGCAGGGGTATCATTCGCTGCAGTATTTCGGCTACGCCACCTCCTTCACGTGTTGAATTTACATGGAGAAACGATTTTCCGCGCAGTTGTTCACAGAGTTTCTGGATAAGGAGTAAATCACCCCTTGGGGCAATGCCTGAATATTGATTAATCAAGCTTCAATTCCCTCCATTTCTGCTCTGACGTGTTCTTCGACTATTTCTGTTATATGCTCTCTTATTTTTTCTATACTAAGCATAAATGGATCTATCATCTTTATTTTTTCAGCAAGTTCTTTTTTACCGAGTGTATGCTCAATCCACATTGAAAAATCGTCTACCCACTCACCGAGACGTATCCTTGATTCATAAAAATGATAGTATATGCACCCAGCGTCTATATACTCTAACGCTACAAGAAACTCCGCAAGGTTTTTAACCTTGACTCCCACACGGAATACCAGGCTGATAGTTTCATTCGAATAAAATTCGTTTCCTTTTAAGACACCACGCGGTTCGGGAAAGTTGTTCAGATAATCATCAATTACCCGTATTAATTCTTTTCTTACATCATTGATTGAATTGAATATATAAGGGTCAATACTCGAAAGTTGTTCTGCCAGGGCTCTCTCTTCAAGGGCTTCACCTGCCCAGTGAGCGAAGTCATTCGTGTACTCGAGCATATGCCCTTTTAGAAAATATTGATACGTATGATGGAATACAGAATCTTCGCTTATCTCGGAGATTAACTGCCTTAATTCGTGGAGGTTTTTTGCTTTTTTGCCTGTAGATTTAAAAATGTTTGCACAGTCTTTAAACTCAAAAGGCTCTATTGTTTTTCCCAATCTTCTTCCCTATGAAATATACGATTATAATGTATAAAAAAATTTATCCGTTAGAGAAAGGCGCCGATTTTAATCGGTGGTCATTACCACTTAGAGCCGACGGTGGTTCACCCCGCCGTAAAAGACCACAGGTCTTACGGGGTAAAAAGCCACTGTCAGCGCAAAACGTTAGAGAACGAAGTTCTCTGACGGGGTTCACTCTGCTGACCCTGGAGTATTTTACCTGTTTTTTGAATTTCACATACACTCTCTAAATCTCCTATGAAGTAAAAGAGTAAGTGCTCGGGTGACAGTTACAATAATAAAATCGTAAACACCCTGACGGCTCGATGCAGAATATTACATTAACTGGAAAATTTTTCTTTACCAGAAAATGCAATAAAAGGCCGGGATAAAGATGCCAGTTTAACATCCATATATTCCACCAGTTGCCTGAACTCTGCGATTAAATGCTTTGGAATAGATTTACCGCGCGGTAGTTTTACCGTCAAGGGATTAACGAACCTTCCGTTACGCTTGATTCTGTAATCAAGATGAGGCCCTGTAGAAAGACCTGTTGTCCCAACATATCCAACAATATCCCCCTGAGAAACTTTTACCCATTTCCTAATCTTTTTAGGAATTCTTGATAAATGCCCATAGAATGTTTCAAGACCGGAATTATGCCGTAGACGAACCATTTTGCCATTCTGTCCTTTGTACCCCGCATACATAACTGTACCATCACCTGCTGCAGAAACAGGCGTTCCTGTTGGTGCCGCGTAATCAACACCGAGGTGCGGTCTGACAATTCGTAAGATTGGATGCAATCGTCTTCTACTGAAGCCGGAGCTTATATATTTGAATCGTAAAGGAGATTTTAGCAATGTCTTTCTCAGGGATTTACCTTTAGCATTAAAATAATCTGCATACCCGTCATATTCAAACCTGTATGCATTATGGAGTGTCCCATTATTGAAAAATTCTGCTGTTAAAATATTACCAAACCCTTTGAAAACATTCCCTATCCATAGTTCTTCAACTATTATTTTAATAGAATCGTTGTTTCTGATATCACTTGAAAAATCTATATCCCAGGCAAAAATATCTGATAACTTGAATGCAAGCTTGAGATATTCCCTGCTGGTATTTGGCAGTGAAAATATAAGATTGTCTTTAATGTTTATAAATAATGAACCGATTTTTTTTGTATATTCAACCTTAACTCTCTCTGCTTTAAAGCCTTCTGGTGTTCTTGTAACCTTTAAATACGAAAAATCATCTATTTCATACTTAATGTTTTGAACTTTGTTTTCTTCTTTATTTATCTCAAAAGAATAAATATTTCCCACTGAAAGCTTCGCGAGATTATATGTGCTTCTTGAGCTTTTAATTATTTCTGAGAGGTCCATTTTATTGAGCGCCTGTCTGTCAAAAATAGCATCCATGGTATCCAATGGTTGGACAACGCCTGTAATGAGAGAGGTCTTGTCTTGTTTGAGGGCGGTGTCTTCTAATGATGATTCAATTTTTTCCCCGGGTAATTTAAGATTTATGACGACAAAAATTAAGAGAGGAATTGATGCTATGCTCAATAAAATTCGTCTCACTTAACACCCCCTTTTTTCTTTGCTTGTTTACGTCTTGTTTTTTTTGCCCTGGTTTTAATTTTCTTTTCCTTGCTTTTTATCTGGGCTTCAAGTTTTTTTATCTTTAAGATAATTTCATTCACACGTTTATTTGTCATAGGATTTTTAGATTTACGTCTCAGGTCGTATATTTTTCCTCCCAATTTTGTGAATTCATCCTGCACCTTCGTCTTGAGGGTGAATACCTTATATTTCCTTTTGCCTTCCTCAGTAAATTTTCCAATTTTTTGAGATACGGCAGAGCTCCCTTCTTTGAAGAAGGTAAGTCCTTCTTGGATATTTTTTTTGATATCTTTTTCAATCTTTTCCCAAAAACTCATGTGACCCTCCTTTAATCGTTTAATGTTTGTTATCTTTATCTACTGCTTCTTTGAGCATTGAGAGAATGTCTGGCAGTGCTGATGTAACTCTGTCCCAGCTCGGTATTAACGGTACTCCGAGGGGATCTTTCGTAATGGTTTCCGCTGCAATCTTTATCCCTCCTGTAAATGTTTCAACTGCGAGACTTTCCTCGTGTCTGTCAAAAATAAGACCGTTTACTGCAGCATCGTCTTCGTAACGTTTAAGCATATCCTGTGCTGTTGTTACATAGGTTGCAATCAAGGTCTTAAAGAATCCATCTGAAAATACCACTCCTTCGGATGCGAGGGTTCTAAAAAGGGATTTGCTAATATCTATACACATCTTCAATAGCCCTTTAGAAGCATCATCCGGTGAAAGCGCCTGATGTTTATGTTCGTAGTTATCTGCAATATCAATCTGACAGACCCTTCTAACAGCACAATTCCTGTATATTTCTGCCAGGACGCCCATTTCAAGTCCCCAGTCGGCTGGTATTTTATTGACTCTTGCAAGATCAATGTCCATGGAGAACTCTCCTGCGAGGGGATATTTGAAACTATCGAGAAATTCAAGGAGGGCTGGATGTCCAAGGACCTTTTTCAATGACCGTATGAGAGGTGTGACAAGAAGCCTTGTTACCCTGCCGTGCATTCTGTCAGTAACACGGCTGTAATATCCTTTACAGAACTCATAATCAAGGTTAGGGCTGGCAACAGGGTAACAGAGTCTCGCAAGCATTTCCCGGTTATAGGTTAAAATATCGCAGTCATGCAGAGCTATGACTTTAAAGTTTCTCTCCGCTAATATAAAACCATATGCCATCCATGCTGATTTACCCTTACCTGTTTCTCCTAAATGAAGCCCTGCAGATTCTATAGTCTTATATACGTGCCCGACTCTTTCACCGTTGTTCCATATAAGCCTTGTTGTTTGGGGTAGAACTGAGAAAAATTTCCTCGCATGGTCGAACTCTTCCCGTGTACAGTGTCCGAGCGTAACAACCAGTTCTTTGATATACTTAATTTCCTTTAGTTCGCGGATTATGGTTTTTAATGCTTCTCCCTCTAATTCTGAATAAAGAGAAGGCAGGACGAGTGCAATAGGGCGCTCTTGTGAATACCATGAAAGTTCTGATTCAATTCTATCTAAATTAGTTTCTCCAAGTTTATGAAATGTTGCTACCAACCCTGATTGATGAAAGTCAGCCATGTATCCCTATCCTTTTTTCGGTATACACCGTATATGTATCCTCACTAAAAATCCTATAAAAATCACTAATTTTAAGTATAATTATAAAAACCCAATTGGTCAAGAGAAACTAAGGACAAAAGTTTTGAGCCGTATCAATAATAAACATGCTGGAGCTCTCATGTGCGAATATTGAAATCTATAAATTTTGTTTTAAGCTGAAATGAAGACAGGAGATATTGTTAAAAAAATATTTTCTACTGCCTTAGGGGCTGTTGTTCCTCCTGTGATATCCAAAGAATTTTCAGATATGATCCTCTCAGATTTTTCCACGTATAATTGTAAAAATCTTATTGTTGTAGGTATCGGCAAGGCATCATATCAGATGGCAGAATCATTTGAGAAATCAATTCCCCCTGGTTTAATATCTGGGGGAATTCTGATAACCAAATACGGACACGCTCAAAGAACAGGGTCCGGAGTTATGAGTAAAGACATAGGATTCAACAGCAAAATAAGAGTTTTAGAGGCAGGGCACCCTTTACCGGATGAGAATGGCTTAAAGGCAACAGGTGAAGTTATAAACTTATTAAAAAATTTAGAGAAGAAGAATACCCTTATCGTATGTCTTATATCAGGCGGCGGTTCAGCCTTGTTTGTCTATCCATATGATGGAATAACCCTCAAAGAAAAACAGATATCCACTGATTTATTATTAAAAGCAGGTGCTGATATCAATGAGTTAAATGCTGTGAGAAAACATATCTCCAGGGTAAAAGGTGGTCGATTTGTTGAAATTGCCTATCCGGCAAGGATTGTTTCTCTTATAATTTCTGATGTGCTCGGAGATAAACTTGATGTGATAGCGTCTGGTCCGACAGTACCAGACACGTCAACATTCCAGGATGCCCTGAATGTCATTGACAAATATAAACTTAAAACTATGATACCCGGAAGTGTCATTGATATTTTAAACAGAGGCAGGGAAGGACTGGTGTCAGAAACACCAAAAGCAGGAAATCGTGTTTTTAAAGATGTGAAAAACATAATTATCGGGAATAATCAGAAAGTGCTCGATAGGGCAAAAGATAAGGCGCAGTCTCTTGGATTTGAAGCAGAGATTATAGCAACAAACATTTCAGGTGAAGCACGAGATGTTGGCAAACGGCTTGCGGGAAAGGCATTAGAGGTACGAAACGCATTGGCTTTAAGAAAAGAAAAAAAACAGGTATGTCTGATTTCTGGCGGTGAGACCACAGTAACCGTAAGAGGCAGTGGCAAAGGCGGGAGGAATACAGAACTTGCTCTCAGCTTTGCAAGAGAGATAGAAGGTACTCAGGGGATAACTTTCCTTTCTGCAGGAACTGACGGTACTGATGGACCAACTGATGCAGCTGGTGCACTTGTTGACGGCAGCACCATAACCAGAGCTCAAAGTCTTGGTCTCAATCCTGATAAGCATCTTGAAAACAATGATTCCTACAATTTCTTCAAACAAATTGATTCATTATTCGTAACAGGACCAACAGGCACGAATGTTATGGATGTGCAAATTTTATTAGTTGGGTAAACCCCGTTAGAAGCCCTTTGCCCTTCTAACGGGAAGGCTTACATGGGGCATTAGACTCCATGTTCGCTTAAAAAGAAATTTATTTTTATCCCCGCCGCAAACAGCGGGGCCTTCTAATGGGGTAAAAACGGCAGGAGACAATCAATTAACATTCACCTAAAAAATACTATCATGCTGCTTTTTTACATCATGATACTAAATTTTTTTTATTTCCCTCATGAGGGTACCGAACAGCTCTCGTTCTTTCAACTTTTTCACTACCTTCCCGTTCTTAAAGAGAATACCGATTCCTTTTCCTCCGGCAATTCCAATGTCTGCCTCCCGTGCCTCTCCAGGACCATTGACAACACATCCCATCACAGCTACTTTAATGGGTTGGTTTACATTCATCAGTTTCTCCTCGACCCTGTCAACAAGTCCCTTCATATCAATCTCACATCGCCCGCATGTAGGGCATGATATTATCTCAGGACCCTTCTGCCTCAGGTGCAGTGATTTCAAAATTTCGTAAGCAACTCGAACCTCCTCCACAGGGTCTGCTGTCAGTGATACCCTTATCGTATCTCCGATACCCTCGGAGAGCAATATGCCTAACCCGACAGAACTCTTAATAGTCCCTGAAAAAGAAGGCCCAGCCTCAGAAATCCCTATATGGAGAGGATAGTTAAATTTTCCGGAGAAAAGACGGTAAGCCTCAACCGTTTTTACAACATCAGAGGCCTTCAGCGAAACCTTAATAGCGGTAAAGTTCAGACCTTCAAGAATTCTTATGTGTCCCCTTGCGCTTTCAACAAGTGCCTCTGCTGTGGGGTGTCCGTATTTCTTTAAAAGTTTTTTTTCTAAAGACCCCGCATTTACCCCGATTCTTATAGGAATTCCTTTGTCATGAGCCGCTCTGACAACTTGTCTTATTTTCTCTTTATCACCAATATTCCCCGGGTTTATTCGCAAGCCATCTGCTCCGTGTGCCATTGCCTCAAGGGCAAGCCTGTAATCAAAATGGATATCAGCAATAAGGGGAATTTTAATGCCTTTTTTAATAGCCTTTATTGATTGTGCTGCTTCCTGGTTCAAAACCGCTACCCTTACAGCTTCACAGTGAGCGGATTCGAGTCTCTTGATCTGAGCAATTGTAGCTGATATATCCCGGGTATCAGTCTTTGTCATGGACTGTACAAGAACAGGTGCACCACCACCGATTTTAAGGTTCCCGAGTGTTATCTGTTTAGTTTGTTTTTTTCGCTTCATTGAGATTCTTTTTATTACTATTTGAACGTTTATTTGAACGTTGATAAAGCAGCACTGCCTTTAAATGCTCCTTTCCAGTTCTGGAAAAATGGTGCATGCCGTTATTTTTAGAAACAAAATACATATAATCAACATCTGAAGGGTAGAGGGCAGCCTTAATAGACTTTATGCCCGGAGATGCGATAGGACCAGGCGGCAGGCCGCTTATAACATACGTATTGTAAGCAGTTTTTCGCTTAAGATCTCTCCTGGTAATTCCATCCTGCATTCTCTTTATACCGTATACAACAGTGGGGTCTGCCTTTAGGCGCATGTTTCTCCGTAATCGGTTATGATAAACAGCGGATATAAGGGGTCTCTCATAGTTAAACACCGCTTCTTTTTCGATAATCGAGGCAAGTGTTAATACTTTATTGTCACTCATACCGAGTTCCTGTGCCCGTTCTCTTAATGGTTCATTAAAGTATTGCCTTAATCGAAACACCATAATTCTGAAGATATCCTTTGGATCTGCCCCCTTTGCAAAACTATATGTATCTGGATAGATATAGCCTTCAAGGCTCGGAGCGTCTATATTCAGAGAGAGAAGGAACTCTTTATCCTTGACGAGCTTCCAGGAATCGTCATCTATTATGTTGACATTTTCAAGTTTGAGCTTTATATCCTCAAGCATATCCCCTTCGGGGATAGTAATCGTGTACTCGACAATCATGCCCCTTTTAAGATGATTAAATACCTCCAGGAGGCCCATCGAGTTACTTAAGTTATAATATCCTGCCCTCAACTTCCTGTCTATGCGTGCTATTCTGCCTAACAAAAGCAAGACAAATTCACTTTTTATGATACCTTCTTGTTTTAATATGCTGAGCCCTTGAGAATAGGTAACACCTTCAGGAATTTTAATTTCTTTCCACTGATCCTCAAACGACATGGGCATAAACAGACTGAGATATATTAAAACGCATGATAACATGATGAGACTGAATCCTATAAAGGTTGTCTCTGCTGACTTAGTGAAGGGGTTTTTCATGTTCTTATACTATCGAGGTAATTTTGAAGGATTAGTATGGCAGAGACCTTATCTCGAAGGCTTTTTCTTTTCTTTCTTCTTACGTTTGCCTCAAGCAGTGCTCTTTCTGCAGCGAGTGTGCTTAATCTCTCGTCCCATAACGTAACAGGTAAAGATATGGCTTTTTTAAATTCATTGACAAACTCTATAACTTTTTCTCCCTGTATGCCAATGGTTCCGTTGAGCATTTTGGGAATTCCAACGATAATAGAATCCACTTCATATTCCGCTATAATTTTCTTCAAAGCCTCTATAGAGCCTTTTCTGTCGATCGTATTTATCCCCTGAGCAGTGAGTCCCAGCGCATCACTTACAGCGACACCTATTCGTTTATCTCCAACATCAAGGCCAATTCTTCTCATCTATTTAGCATGCCAGAATGAAAATGTAAAAGTAAAGTAAGAGAAGGAGATAATACTCAAAAATCTCTATAATTTTAAAGAGTTAGCGGATAAAACCATAACGCGTTATGCGCACAGCGTAACGGGGAAAATAGACACCCATTACGCATTACGCATACTTATCACGCTTATTGTTTGAGGGTTTTTATGAAATCATCTACAGAAAGTGCCGGGAGGGTCGTAAGCTGTACTGTACCCCTTGAACCAAGTTCAACAGACAGCTTCAATACTGCTTCATTATTAGGGGCCTCGAGGAGTGTTATGAAGTCAAAGGCCCCGAGAACTGCATACTGCGATAACACCTTAATGCCCATTGCTTCTATCTCCTTATTGACCTCTTTAATCCTGTCCGGACGATCCTTTAATGTCTTTCTCCCCTCATCAGTAAGTATACTCAATGCAATGTAAACAGCCATAATTCCTCCTTTCTATTCTTGGTACATAATTATAAGTCATATATACTATTATATAATCGGTCTGTCAAGTAGAGAATTATCATGTCGCAGAGTTCGATACATTGATACAAAAAATGCGTCACGTGACTGAATTATAATGCTTTTTAGATTTTTTGAGTTTTTAACTTTTGACAACAAACCAATAGTTCTAAAAACCACTCACTATGTTTATTTAAGCAATAACATGAGCATAGTAAACGCAAAAAATTAGAACATTAAAAGCGTAAGCCAGCCCCCTCTACGTACCTTTAAAAATCAGGCAAACCACTTTGCAGATACCACCGTTTTTCTACTGAATTATATTTCCACCGTTGTTTGTCAATGATAGTCTTTTCTATCAGGTAATCTAAATGGTAATACTTGATTTCAACAGTTTGATTCACCAGTGACTTGTCTTTTGTAACTTTGATGGCACGCAATTCATAAGAAGTCACTTTAATTTTCCTGAGCCTTTCAAAATTCAAGGGCTTATTCCCCGAAGCTTGTTCTTTTCTAAAACCGTTTGCAACTTCGTATTTTCCAAGGAGCAGGGCTTGTTCGTACACATGTGATGCTATTTCAAACTGTTCCTGTTGCTTCCTGACTGCGAACGTAGTACATCCGATGAGCAGAAGGACACAGAAACTCAAAACACATTTAGTCATGAATGCCTTTTTAGAAATTGTTCTGGAAAATCAGGTGGATATGCATGATTATAATACACTGCACACATCTTATCAAGCGATAGTCTAAAATGATTGATATGTGAAATGTTTCATTTTAGAAATGATATAAAGAACTTTGTTAAAGAAAGAATTTGAGGGTTGCAGTTAATGCTTCTATCTAATACTCTCCAATTACAAGATACACACAATAATATTAATAAACATCTATTATCTTCATTTCGTATATAATATTTTCAATTAAATGCAGTTTAATAATTCGTCATGAAGAAATTAACCTGCACAGCACATAAGAAGGAGGTTTAGACAATTGAAGTTCGTTATAGAAAAAATCGTCGTTATAGTATGCTTGGTTTTTTTGGGAATAATGATTTTAGCTTATTTTTTGGGTAAATAGTTAAATGTATAACATAATAACTTCAATCAACTATTAACTTCTGAAATCTTCACTGCATGGTAAAATTCTAAATCCGTTTATTTCGTGAATAAAGAGTTGAGATAGAGGATATCTCTTTCACCTGCACATCAACCCATTCAACTGTCCCGGACTTAACCCTTCGACAGCGTATTGAGACGTATTACCATAATACTTAAAATGACTGCTCTAAATTCTCCCTTTTTTTAATGCCTCTTCGTTGAAAAATTTTTGATACAGCACCTCCCACTCAGGACTCCCTTCCGGTATTTTCCTCGAATAGGAGAGAATCTTTTTCTTAACCAGAGCATCTATATCCTCAGCAATTCTTAGTTCTTTTATTATTCTTCGCTTCATCTCTTTTCTTATTTCGCCTTCTTCGACTAACAGGCGAACTATGTCCTTGTCCAGAAGTCCCCTGAGAACCACGTGGGTCAAATGGCTTATCTTCTCGTCAGAGAGTCTCACAAAATAATATTTCGTTCCTTGACAATTTTTTGTTTTGTAAGATCAAAAAGCTTACGGTAATCAAGATGACCTTTTTCGATTTCCATATCATATTTTTTTAATAGTTCTCTTACTTCTTTATTCAGCTTGTCTTCAACCATAAGTTCATCAAGCATTAACTCATATACCGCTTCAGTCAATTCTTCTTGTGAGGTTCTTAATTCAATAAACTTTTTCTTGCACAGTGCCTCAACAATTTCCCTGCTGAGGGGAGATACCAAACCCTTCGGAATCCTCATTATTTCACCACAAAAGGTAGAAGGGCTATATTCCGTGCCCTCTTTACTGCGGTAGTCAACTCTCTCTGATGTTTTGCACAATTACCCGTCATTCTTCCAGCCATAATTTTTCCTCTTTCGGTAAGATAGCTTCTGAGTGTCCTTATATCTTTATAGTCTATCAAAGACTTACCCGCACAAAACTTACAGAACTTTCTTACCCTTATTTGAAACTTCCTCTGGTATCTCACTCTCCTCCCTCCTTTCCACCTTGAAATACGTTCCGTCAAGGAGAAATCTATACATAGTTAAAACGGTTCTAAATCTGTTGTTTCTTCCGGAGGGCCTGTCTCCTCACCGGACGGAGCAGCAGCACTCGTCTCAGTCCTTTTGGGAAGAAAACGCACTGACTGTGCAACGACTTCATATTTGCTTCTCTTCTGTCCTTCATCTGTTTCCCACCGTCTTTCCTGAAGCCTGCCTTCTACAAGCACGCCGCTTCCCCTGTTGAGATACTGTCCGCAGGTGTCAGCCTGTTTACCAAATACCACTATGTCTATAAATGTGGTTTCTTTCTTTACGTCGTCACCCTGCTTGTATCTATGATTAACAGCAAGCCTGAAATTGCAAACAGAGGTTCCTTGAGGGGTATACCTCACTTCCGGATCCTTTGTAAGATTTCCTATGAGGATTATTTTATTAAACATTTTTATCTCCTTCTGCTGCAGGGGCGGGTTCTTCTTTTTGAGAACTGGCCTCGTCTGATAGTGTTGATACAGTAGTTTTTATCTGTTTTTTGTTGAGTTTTACTATTAAGAACTTAACGAGCGGGTCAAAAAGTTTGTAAAATCGTTCAAGCTCTACAATAATAAGCGGGGGGGCTTTGAAAAGCAGTAACACGTAGATGCCTTCGGTGTGCTTTTTTAATTCATAAGCCAGTTTTTTACGGCCCCAGTTTTCTGTCTTAAGGATTTCGCCGCCTTGTTTTTCAACTAAATCCCTTATTTTTTGGATTGCGTTTTCCGTCGATTTATCGTCGAGTTTAGTATCGAGGATTATGAGGTTTTCGTAAAAATTCATTGTCTTCTCCTTATGGGTCAATTTCAACGCACTGTACAGAGCGTGATACTCAAAATGAGCAAAGCCCTTATATAATAAAGCGGATATAAGAGCAAGGAATTAAGTTTTATAGCATAAATAAAGAGTAAAAATCAATAGACGGAGGATTTATTTCTCATACTTTTTCGTTATAAAAATACTATACCCTTCTTGAGCCAGTGTTTGTGCAAATGAATTGGCACTCTCCCTGTTGCTGAACGTGCCTATCCTTACCCTGTAATATTTTTGTCCGTATAAAACAGTCGTATTTATATGAACATCCTGGTAATTCATTTTAAGCCCTTGCATGAGTCGTCTGGCATTGTGTTCATCTTTAAATGAGCCTAACTGGATTGTTAAAGGACCTGTTGCAGCTCTCGGTGTATAGGTAATTCTCTTGACATAACGTACATCTCTTCCAAGGTGCTGAATTCTTACCCTTCCAACTCCTGCCTTTACGAGTCCAATCTGCCGCGCAGCTGCATAAGAAAGATCTATATCCCTTCCCCGGATAAACGGTCCCCTGTCATTTACCTTGACTATAACGGACCTATTATTTCTCACATTGGTTACACGCAATCTCGTACCAAAGGGAAATTGTTTATGTGCACAGGTAAAGTCATACATATTGTACCTCTCACCCGAGGCTGTTAGTCTTCCATGGAATTTCTTGCCATACCAGGAAGCAACAACATAGTCTGATGCAGGAGGCTGGACAACAGCCGGAGGGGAAGAAGCACATGAGGAAAAGTACAGTAAGACAAAAAGCGGAAGAAAAATTTTTATAAAAAAATTATATACCACACACCTCTGCACGTCCGCACAGATTACTAATTTACTCATGTATGTGAAATTGTAACAAAATTAAAAACAAATAGCGAGTGTAGTCCCTGGAGACCGTTACGAGCAGTATCTATGTTGATTGCAGGGAGCACTCATTACTCCGTGCGGTTCAGTATCTAAGCATTGTACTCAAGGGGCCCCTGCATCTTGTCTGCCTCGATAATTGTCCCGAATTTAGCCTCATATTTTTTAACATTGTCCTGTAACGCAAAGATAATACGCTTCATATGTCCGGGGTTTGTCATGATGCGTGATACCACGGTGCCTGTCGGCGGGAGAACAAACGAAAAGTCCATGATGAATTCCTCCCGGGTGTGAGTAATAAGCATATTATTTGCATACACACCTGCCTGCAGATGCACAGGGAAATTCAATTTAATCTCACCTGGTTTTTTAGACATTCTTCCTCCTCCTCGTTTAGTTTTGTCTGAATCCTTTTACAACGCTTTTGTATTCAGTTGTAATGTTGAAACCCGATACGGGCATATTCCGATGAGTCGCACCAATTATTTTGAAGATGATTAATTTTTATAACACTATATCCACTACAATGCAAGCAGATTTCATAATGCACAATAGAGCAAAGCTATTTGAAAGTTATTATTCCCTTGGAGTATGATTAACATTATGCTGAAAAGTTTCAGTACAACAGGTATCGGCAGTTTTCCGCACACTGACCCCGTAGAGGTTTGCAGGATCATTTTAGACTCTGTAGATATACCATTCTGGCCCCAGCTCCCTCACAGAAGTTTTTTAGAATTCATGGTTCCTCAGTACTCAGAAGGTTTTCCCTTTGTAGCGATCGAGGGAGAGAATATACGTTTACAAACTCCGTCTGATCAGTCATTAGCATCTTTTTACGAGGCAATTGAAAGAGGAAACGGATTCCCGATTTCTCAGGAATACGCTGCAGGTTTATATGCATTTATCGATATACTTAAGAGAAGAAATCACACATTGCCGGCTGTCAAGGGACACGTTACAGGGCCCCTTACTTTTACATTAAGCATAACTGATACGCAAAAAAGACCAATTTACTTTGATGAGGAAATGCGGCAGCTTTCACTTGAACTGCTCAAAGGCAAGGCTCACTGGCAAATTAAAACGCTTAGTCCTTATGCTGACAATGTAGTGTTATTTATTGACGAACCGATTCTTTCAGCCCTCGGTACCTCAACCTATATCGGTGTAAATACCGACGAAGCGTTAAGACTGCTCAGTGATCTGGTTGCGCATATTAAGACCTCAGGGGCTATTGCAGGGATTCACTGCTGCAGTAAAACTGACTGGTCGTTGGTTCTTTCATCAGGGCTTGACATACTAAACTTTGATGCTTATTTTTTCTGGGACAGTATCAGTCTTTACCCTGAGGAAATAAAGGCTTTTATACATAACGGCGGATTTATTGCATGGGGAATCATTCCCACGACAGATGCAATAAGAGAAATTACGCTCAAGGATTTAAGAGAGCAGCTTGAGCGGGGACTTGCCTCATTGGAAAAGCTGGATATTTCAAGAGACAGACTCAGAAGACAAATTCTCCTGACCCCTTCCTGCGGCACAGGCTCAATGGAATTTAACGATGCCCGGAGGGTTTTTTCACTCTTAAAAGATTTACGGAATACCTATGTCCAGGGATAAAGGCGCTCAAGGCTTCAAGGGATTCATATCTTTTGAGGGGATTGAAGGGTGTGGCAAAACCACCCAGGTACAACTCCTCGGAAATTATCTGAGCAGCAAAAACCAGAGGGTTCTCCTTACAGAGGAACCAGGGGGGACAAAAATCGGACGAAAGATCAGGACCCTCCTTTTATCGCCTGAAAACCACATGGATCCTCTTACAGAGCTCCTTCTCTATAACTCATCAAGGGCTCAACACGTAAGAGAGGTGATTTATCCTGCCCTTATCCAGAATACCATTGTGATAACCGACCGTTTTGTAGATTCCACTGTTTCCTACCAGGGTTATGCCAGGGGGATAGATGCAGCAATAATAAAAGCCCTCAACGAAATTGTAGTTCCTGATTTAAAGCCATTTGTAACGTTTCTCCTTGATCTCGCAGTTGAAGATGGACTGGAAAGGAACAGAGGCGCACAGAAAACAGACAGGCTGGAATTAGAAACCATAGAATTTCACAACCAGGTACGGAATGGATACCTTCAAATTGCCAAGGAAGAGCCGGATAGGATAAAAGTAATTGATGCCTCAGGCAGTATTGAAGAGGTCAGCAAGAAAATAATAGAAGTTCTGGAGACTGTATGGCCTTAAAAGATATTATTGGTCAGGAACAGGCTATAGGAATATTAAGAGGGTGCGTACAGAGAAACCGCATTGCCCACGCCTATCTCTTTGCAGGAGAGGACGGTATCGGGAAGAAGCTCACCGCTATAAATTTTGCAAAGACACTCAACTGCCAGAACAACCGTAATGCGTTAAGGGTTACGAGTAATGAGGCAAAAACCACATCACATACCGCATTGCGCATTACGCATTACGAAATTGACTGCTGTGATACGTGTCCTTCGTGCATAAAAATAAACAAGAGTTCTCATCCTGATGTCTTTTTCATAACGAGCACAGACGGACAAATAAGGGTGGATATCATAAGAGGGCTTGAGGAATCCCTGTCTCTTAAGTCATTTGAGGGACAATGGAAGGTTGCAATCATTGATGAAGCTGAAACACTTAACCAATCTGCTGCTAATGCTTTTTTAAAAACCCTTGAGGAACCTCCGGCGCAGAGCCTTTTGATATTAATCTCTGCCATGCCAGAATCTATCCTGGGAACAATTCTCTCAAGATGCCAGAAAATAAATTTTTCACCGCTGCCCCTTAAAAAAATGAGCACGCTACTCAAAGACAAAAACATCTTAAATAAGGTAACGGTCAATGAAGAAGATGTAAAAATTCTCAGTATGCTTTCGGGTGGAAGGCTGGGGATGACATTGAGTCATGACTTAATCGAAAAGAGAGACAGGTTATTTAATGATTTCAAGACCCTCATCAGAAGACCCGAAGAAGATTCCTGGGAAGACAGGGACTCTATGGAAGAGTGGTTTGAATGGGCCCATCTCTGGATAAGGGATATTGCAGTGTTAAAAGCCACCGGCAGGGCAGAATTTTTGATTAACCAGGACAAAGCAAATGAGATAGAAGATATTTCAAAAAAAGCGGGCTTACATGATATACTAAAATTGGCACGTACTTTTACCAGAATAAAGGATTTTTTACGTTTCAATGTGAATAAAAGGGTTACTCTTCACTATACACATCTTTTACTTAAAAAAACTTTCGGCTGATAACTCATAGAGGAGAATAGATGCCTGACGTAGTTGGGATACGGTTTAAACAATGCGGGAAAATTTACAACTTTGAAGTAAACGGGATTAATACAGAGCCTGGGACGCAGGTCGTTGTTGAATCCGATATGGGAATGAGTCTCGGCGTTGTTGTAGTCGGAAAGCACGGTATAGAAAATCCTGAAAAGCAGCTCAAAAAGATCCTCAGAATAGCAACTGATGAAGACCTTGAAACAGACAAAAACAACAGTTCCCTGAAGGAAGAGGCAAAGGCATTTTGTCTGGAGAAGGTAAAAAGCCGCAGCCTCCCCATGAAAATTGTAGGGACTGAGGCAACCCTGGACAAGAAACGCCTCATATTTTATTTTACTGCTGACGGACGGATTGATTTTAGAGAACTCGTGCGTGACCTTGCCTCGAAATTCAAGACACGAATAGAGATGCGACAAATAGGCGTAAGAGACGAGGTAAAACACCTGGGAGCCATGGGTATTTGCGGCAGAGAAGTGTGCTGCAAAACCTTCCTCACATCTTTTGAGCCTATATCCATTAGAATGGCTAAAAAACAGGAACTCGTCCTAAATCCGGGAAAACTTTCCGGTATCTGCGGCAGGCTCATGTGCTGTTTAGGGTATGAAATTGAATCACCGGAGAAAAAAGAAAAAGAAGATACGATATGTGAAGATACCGAGGATAAAACTATTGTGGTAACGGACGACATCATACAGGAAGAAAGTACGGTAGGTACTGTACCTTCATACGCCGATGCCTCTCAGTCAACAAAGCCTGAAAAATCCTCTCAAAACGTTCCTCAGTCACAACCACAACAAAAACACAAAGACAAAAAATCAGGGGAGAAAGAGAGAGACAGGCATAAACAGGAAAAGAAAGACAAGGGCACACCATTCAGCAGGCGCAGAAAATTCTTCAAAAAGAAAAAGAGACGACAGCAATGAGCCGGTTTTATGTAACCACCCCTATTTATTACGTTAACGACATCCCCCACATTGGACACTCATATACTACGATTGCTGCGGATATACTTGCCAGATACAACAGATTAAGAGGCAGGGAGGTTTTTTTCCTTACCGGAACCGACGAACACGGTCAAAAAGTTGAAAAGGCTGCGCGTGAACAGAACCGTTCCCCCAAAGAGCATTCTGATTTAATGGTGGAGAACTTCAAACATCTCTGGGTTAAACTGAACATATCAAATGATGCCTTTATACGTACCACTGATGGAGAGCATTTCAAAACAGTACAGGGACTTATACAGATGCTCTGGGACACAGGGGAAATAGAAAAACGTGAATACACAGGATGGTACTGCACACCTGATGAACGGTTCTGGACAGAAAAAGAGATCATCGACGGTAAGTGCCCTGAATGCGGCAGGCCTGTAGAGCACCTGGAAGAAGAGAACTATTTCTTTCTCATGTCCGGGTATCAAAAAGATTTGATAGAATACATAGACAGAAATCCTTCCTATATACTTCCTGAGACGAGAAGAAACGAAGTCCTGGGTTTTTTAAAAAATAATACTCTTGGAGACCTCTGCATATCAAGACCGAAATCAAGACTCTCCTGGGGAATCCCTCTTCCCTTTGATGAAAGTTATGTAACCTATGTATGGTTTGATGCCCTTGTAAATTATTTTTCAGCAACCCGTTATCTTGCTCCGCACGCGGAAAAGGCAAAGCTCGGTGATTTCTGGTGGCCTGCATCCCACCACATTATAGGCAAGGATATACTCACGACACATGCTGTTTACTGGTCAACAATGCTCATGGCTCTCAAGCTCCCGCTCCCGGAAAATATTTTTGCGCACGGCTGGTGGACAGTAGACGGGAAAAAGATGTCCAAATCATTCGGTAATGTTGTTGACCCGAATGAGATGATAGAAAAGTATGGTGCAGATGCCTTCAGGTATTTTCTTTTCAGAGAGGTACCCTTTGGTCTTGACGGTGATTTTTCTGAACATGCACTGATAAACCGTACTAATACCGATCTTGCCAATGACCTTGGAAACCTGTTAAGCCGTACTTTAACTATGATAGAAAAATACAGGGGAGGGAAAATTCCGGATCCTATCGACAGCAAGGACAGAAAACAGCTTGAAGGGAAGATCAAGGCACGGTTTGACCCCGGGTCAGAAACCGGCATTTCAGGCAGTTTTAACGGTGCTTTGACACATCTTCAGTTTCATCATGCTCTTATCCAGTTATGGGACCTCATAAAAGAATTAAATGAATACATAGCCTCTTCAGTACCGTGGAAAGAAACAGACAGCGACATTCTATCAAATACACTGTACACACTTGCTGAGTCCCTGCGCCTTACTGCGCTGTACCTCTACCCATTTATGCCTGATGCCGCACAAAACATATGGTCTCAACTCGGTATATCTGCTGATATCAACAGCTCGAATTTCGAGGAGCTGGGGACATGGGGCAGATTAAAACCAGGAACAACAATACAAAAAACCAGACAACTATTCCCTCGGATAGATACAAAAAAAGAAAATCTCGTAAAAAAAAATCCCGGGCACAAAAATACACGTGATAATGTAATAACCCTTGATGAATTTGCAAAGGTCGAATTAAAGGTCGGACAGGTATTGAAGGCTGACCGTGTGAAAGGATCTCATAAACTCATAAAACTTCAGGTAGACACCGGCGAAATGAGGCAGATAGTAGCTGGAATAGGTAAAACATATGCACCAGAAGACCTGTCAGGAAAGAAGATTGTGGTGGTGACAAATCTCCAGCCAGCACAATTAATGGGAGTTGAGTCACAGGGCATGCTCCTCGCAGCTACTGACAGCAACGGCACACTCTCTCTCTTAATTCCAGAAAAAGATATACAGAAAGGGGCAATAATTAAGTAGTACAAAGATTCAAGCAAGAGGAAAACACCTGCATAATTTACCTGAATCCTCGAATCCTGAAATTCTTGAACCCTTTTACAGTAAAATAAATTAAGCACTTTCGTATTTATGGAAAACGAGGAAAAAACTGAATGACGGCACGGGTTGTCTCGGTAAACATAAGCGATAAAAAGGGTATAAGGAAAAAAACCGTTGATAACGCTGTGTTAAGAGTAAACTATGGCATTGACGGTGACGCCCATGCCTCAGAAAAATGGCACAGGCAGATCAGTCTTCTCGCCCTTGAAAGCATAAAAAAGATGCAGTCTAAAGGGCTCAAAGTCAGCGCCGGGGATTTTGCAGAAAACATAACCACAGAAGGGATTGATCTTCTCAGCCTCCCGATCGGAACGAGAATGAGCATTGGAAAAGACGTTGAGGTCGAAGTGAGCCAGATTGGAAAGGTATGCCATACACGGTGTGCTATCTATACCCTGGCAGGAGATTGTGTTATGCCCAAAGAGGGTATTTTTGCAAAAGTCCTGAAAGGCGGGACCGTGCAAAAAGGAAACATTATAAGAGTACATATAAAAAATCAAAGTGAATGACCCCTCCCACAGGGCGGGGCTTCAAAAAATTGATTATATGCCCTTTATACCCCCCTTTTTCAAAGGGGGAAATTTTAAAAGGTGAACTTTTTCATCCCCGTTTACAAAACGGGGTATTCAAAGTTCGATTTTCATAAATGAATTCCTTATGTTTGATTTTTGCATTTTAATTGTTGGAATGTATCTATGATCAAGGTTGCTGTATTAACATTGAGCGACAAAGGTGCTCAGGGAAAACGTCAAGACAAGAGCGGACCACTGATTGCTCGTATTATGAAGAAAGCGGGAGGAAAAATAATCAGTTATAACATCCTCCCCGATGAAAAAAGTAAAATCAAGAGAAAATTGCTTTCTCTCTGCAATAAAGTTGACCTCATTGTAACAACAGGTGGAACAGGCCTTTCACCGCGGGACGTAACACCTGAGGCAACCCGTGAAGTTATCAGGCGTGAGATACCCGGGATACCAGAGGCAATGCGGTCGGGCGGATTCCAGAAAAACCCTCACGCAATGATCTCACGGGCAGTAGCAGGGGTGCGGGGGAAAACCCTTATCATCAATCTTCCGGGCAGTCCAAAGGCAGTAAAGGAAAATTTAGAGATAGTCCTCCCTGCCCTTGCCCACGCCATAGAAAAAATAAGAGGAAGCAAAAAGGAGTGTGCACGTAGTTGAGTGAAATATCTTATTCATTAGCTTTTTTAGCGGGCATATTGTCTTTTCTATCGCCATGTATCCTTCCACTCATACCATCGTATGTATCTTTTATTACCGGGATTTCCCTTGAAGAGTTTAAGACCGGTAACAAGGCGCTCATAAGAAAACTGACAACTATAAATTCACTTTCATTCATCAGCGGTTTTTCAACCGTATTCATTCTGTTAGGTGTATTTTCAACCTTTATGAGCAGACTTCTCTATGCTTCTTTTTTTGGGATCAGGTTGTACCATGTCGGTGGAGTTATTATAATTATTTTTGGCCTGTATGTAATGGGGATTTTTAAAATTGATTTTCTGTCAAAAGAGCACAGAGTTCATCTCAAGTCTAAACCACGAGGATATATTGGCTCTTTTGTCGTTGGCTTAACGTTTGGCGCTGGTTGGACTCCGTGCATTGGCCCTATGCTCGGGTCGATTCTCTTTGTTGCTGCCACCGCAGGCTCAGCGTTCTATGGTTTCAAACTGCTGCTCATATATTCAATAGGCCTCGCCATACCATTTTTAGCAACTTCACTTACTATGAATTACTTCCTCAGCCATTATACTGCTATACAAAAATATATGAGGGTTATAATGGTTTTGAGTGGACTGCTGCTTATTGCATTCGGAGTATTGCTCTTAACAGATTCTGTTACCCTGTTGCTGCGATATGCTCCTGATTTAGGAATTGATAATCTCATTGCTCCTTTTCCATAGGCTGAATGAATAGTCAAAAAATTGATTATATTCCCTTTATACCCCCCCTTTAGCAAAGGGGGGTGAGGGGGGATTTAGAGAAATTATTCAGGGGTGCTTTCAGGAGCGTCTTCAGTTGTCAATTCTTCTGATTCTGCAGGTTCTTTACGTTCTTCTTCAGCAGGGCCTGATTCGGGTTTTTCTTCCTTTTGAATTTTTGCACGTGCCTCAGAAGCCCAGAGTGAAGAGGGAAAGTCATTAACAATCTCTCTATATTTTTTCTCTGCCTCTTCCGGCTTGCCAACAGCCTCATAATAGCGTGCCTGTAAAATCAAGGCTGTATCCCTGAATATGCCTCCTTCAAATTGAGCAAGGGCGTCAAGTGTCCTTAAGGACTCTTCAGTTTTTCCGCTCTTCATGTATGCAGAGGCGAGCCTTTGATATACAAGGGGAAGTATCTTCTCCACACGTTTGTATCTATCAATAAATATAAGGTATTCCTTTACTGCATTGTCATAATCACCGAGATTAAAATAACAGTTGCCAATGTAATATTGAACTCTCGCCGTTGCTTTTGTATCAGATGCCTTTTGAAAGAGCTCAAGTGATTTCTTCCACCTTTGCTCATCGGGCAGAGGGTCTTTCAGATTTATATTGTAGTAATAGTTGTATGCTTCTATTTCAAAAGAGTACGCCTCTTTCTTTATAGATGAAGAATAAATAATAAGGATAAGAGCTACAATAATAATAAACCCTATAGCTGAAAGGGAATATATTAAAACCTTCTTTTTCTGTCTGAGCAGGTTCAGTGTCTCAAGCGCCTTTCCCTTTACCTCTTCCTCATCAGGCCTTTTCTTCTTTGACACCCGTTTCTTTATCGGTTTTGGCATTTACTTCCTCCGTATGAAAAAATCTACATAACAAATATCAATGAACACATCTCAAGAAGAATCAAAGACTCATGTTACTACAGACAGTGAATAATATGAATATTGTGGAACCTGTACCCTGATTATCGTAAATGTATTTTTAAAAGTATACTTTGTAATCTGTAATTTTCAATTTTTATGAACTAATCTTGTCAACAAGTTTCTGTGAATTCGCTAAAATTTGTTCTATGCTCTCCTCTGCAATACCCGAACCGCGCAGTACGATTTTTGCTCGATACAGTGATATGAGGTCTTCAGGGGCATGGGCATCTGTATTTATGACGAGTGTTGCACCGGTTTCCGCAGCAACTTTTGCAATATAACCGTTTGACAGGCTGTGTCCTTTTCTTGACGTAATCTCAAGTGCTATTTCATTGTCCTTTGCCTTGAGTGCATCCTCCGCTGTAATAAGCCCGGGGTGTGCAATCATATCTGCTCCTGCATCAATTCCAGCTGAATTTGTGCCAGGTACAACAGGCTCAACAACGGTCTCTCCATGCACGAGCACAATCTTTGCCCCGAGTTCCCGTGCCTTTGACACCAGCTTTTCTATCTGTTTCGGCGGTACATGCGTTATTTCAGCGCCTGGGATAATCTTCATTTCCGTGTATTCGGCAACTGATTCAACTGCAGCCACAATCCTCGGTACCACAAAATCGATATTTGATGCATCCACATGGTCAGTAATTGCCAGTGCTTTGTAATGGGCTATATGCGCCCTCCTGATAAGCTCAGACGGCAGAAGCTCGCCGTCACTTAAGAGAGTATGAGTATGGAGGTCAATCATTTATTCCCTTTCATAATTTTTTTATATCCTTAAAACATCTTAAGATACCGAAATGTTTACGGAAAAGTCAAAGTTTTGTATCACAAAAACTTAAGACAAGAAAATATTTTCTCCGTTTCTCTTTTTATGTCCTCGTTAATATTCTTGTAGAAAAAGGGCTAATTGACAAAGAGGTATTGCTTGAGGAGAGAAAGAGGCAGAAAGGGAAGTATTACAAGTAAATATTACTTCCTACCACACATGTTTGACATGCTCTGATAAAGATTGTAAGGTTAAAGGTTATAAATCAGTGAGATATAAATATGAATAAAGAAACAAAAGACAACCTTTGGGAAGAACTAAAATTACTACAGTCTAAAATTGATAAAATTGATGATTTTACATTCAGGATTAAGAATTGGTTCATAACAATATTTATTGCATTGACTGGTTATTCAATTGGTTATAAGAAAACAAAATTGCTGATATTAAATATCTTTTTAATATTGATTTTTTATGTTTATGAAGTTACATATAGAATGGTTAATAAAGCATTTCTTGAAAGGTCTCGTGAGATAGAAAAAATACTCAGGGAAGGTAAAGAGATTAGCGAGGAAGATAAGCCACCACATTTAGATAAGTATCTTCCTGAAAAATACCCTCTCAAATATATTTTTGAAGAATCTAAGAAACGACTTGCCCAATATAGAATATCTCTCATATATATAGCTGCTTTAATTATTAACTCAATAATAGCATTCATATTTTTAGAAGGATTTGCTTTATTTATCTCTCTCTTTATTATAGTCAGCATAATATTTATAAATAACACTTCATTCTTTACTAAAAAAGAAACCTAACCAATATAATTAGGAATTACATTAGGGACACATCCCAATTTTTCCGACAAACTATTCTTTACCCACGATTAAATGCCTCCGGAACATAAAAGGTGTCACCTATGAAAAAGGCTGCCCCCGTTATACTGTCCCACCTCGTAGGTGGGATAATAAGCAATCTTTACAAGTGGCCCTTCTAACAGTAAAATTAGCATTATCCCTTTATTTTCAGT
>DAOVVO010000013.1 GCA_030637135.1 Nitrospirota bacterium | reverse complement strand
ATAGAATTACCCCGTGCCTGTGTGACCTCCGATGAAATAGCCGCAATTGCTGATTTTTATTCCTTTGGAACCAATGACCTCACCCAAACCGTCTATGGACTTTCACGTGATGATTCTGGCAGGTTTCTGCCATATTATGTAGAAAAAGGGATACTCGAGGAAGACCCTTTTATTTCCATAGATATTGAAGGAGTCGGCTCTTTTATGCGTATAGCAGTAGAAAAAGGAAAGAAGGTTAAGAAGAACCTGAAACTGGGTATATGCGGTGAGCACGGCGGAGAGCCAAAATCTGTTGAGTTCTGCCATACTATCGGTCTTGATTATGTAAGCTGCTCTCCTTTCAGGATCCCTATCGCACGATTCGCAGCAGCACAGGCAACGATTAAGGGGAAGAAAAAGAAGAAATAAAGAAGTACAAGAAAAAAATCTCACGTTTCGTATCTTAATATAAAATCATTATAAGCTTGACCTGTAACACCTCTAAAAGAATCGTTACCCCTTGAAAAAGGTCATGGGCACTGTTTAATTTAAATCTTTGCTACACAAATCTTGTTCTGTCCGCTGTCTTTCGCTTTGTAAACTGCCTTATCTGCTGTTGCAACGAACTCTTCAATATTCTTTAATTTATTATTGTGCTGGCAAATTCCAATACTAATAGTGAAATTGATAAATTTATCTTTCTTCACAGAAATCTTTGCCTGTTCTATCTTTTCACGAATACGTTCTGCCACCTGCACCCCCACAGCGATAGGTGTCTGAACTAATATCAAAATAAATTCATCACCGCCGAATCTCCCCGCAATATCAGTGTCCCTGAGTGTTTCTCTCACGATATCAGCAACGTTTTTTAAGATTCTATCACCAATTATATGACCGTATGAATCGTTGATTTCTTTAAAATTATCAATATCAAACATGACGATGGAAAGCGGATTATCATATCTCTTTGCTCTTCTGACTTCTTCTCTGAGCCGTATATCCAGATGTTGTCTGTTTAATAAGCCGGTGAGTCCGTCTGTTTGTGAAGTATGTTCAAGCTTTTTTATTAATTTAGCCCTTTCACGTTCTACATGTCTCCGTTTTGAAATATCACGGTCAATAGCCAGGATAAGTTTTTTACCACCGGCTTCCATAACCGAGGCACATACCTCTACAGGAAAAATAGTTCCGTCCTTTTTCCTGTGCATAACTTCAAATCTCATAATTTTTCCGGCAAGTATCTGCTCGATGAACTCAGGCATTCGTGCAGCATATTCAGGGGTATCAAGGTCTGTGATGTACAGGCTGTGAATTTCTTCTTCAGTATAGCCGTGCATAAGACATGCCGAATCATTAGCGGAAAGAATTTTTCCAGCATCTGGCCCTTCAGCAGAAAGGACAAAAATCGCATCTCCTGATTGCTCAAATAGTGACCGGTAGCGATTCTCACTCTCACGGAGTGCTTGTTCCATTGTTCTGCGCTCTGTGATATCCCTGCATGATTCTATAATATGAGTTATCCTGCCTTTTTTATCCAGAATAGGTGAGGCGGTTATCTCCACGAACATTCTGTTGCCCGCACTGTCATAGTGAGTGTGTGTTACAGTAATGGTGGTCTTTTCTCTTAAGATTTTTCTCAGAGGACAGGGCTCATTCTTTCCTTTGCAAGGAACATTTTTGTGGTGTGATATCTGGTAACAGCGCAGCCCTTCATGAACTGAATCGATTTTTCCGGAAATTTCCCGTGTCTTTTTGTTAACAAGTACAACACGATAGTGACGGTCAATGACAAGTATCGGGTCTCCAATATTATCAATAACAGACTGCAGTTTGTCATATGATGTCTCAAGTAAATCCCGTCTCCGTATACATTCTTCCTGAACCACCTTGAGGGTCAACTCAAGATCTTTAATACGTTGCTTGAAATGTTTGATATCCTTAAGATGCAGAGATTTATTTTTATGAGAATAATCCATATACGTAATGAATGAGAACGTTATAAATTATAGAGAGAACTGTTGAAAAAAAATTATTTTAAAAAACATTGTCTCCCTTTTCAAATATTTTTCATTACTCCTGCAAGAATCTCTATTTGTAATGATAAGAAGCAGAACGACCCTCCCTCTATACTTGTTATCAGGAAAATAATTAAACCCCTTTTGTTGTGCCCTTTACCTATTCCCGTTTTTTATATTATACCTGTTAACAAAAAGTAATAAACAGGGGAAAAACTCGTCGTCAGGATAAAATTACAAAGACAAAATCCCAAAATACTTCCAAATTTTCTACGACTCATAGAGTGGTTGGCCAACGACTCGTAGAGAATTTGGAATTTAAAACTAAGAATCTTGCAGAATGATTAAAAACTATTTTGTGTGAAATCACACAAAATATATAATCAAAAAAACTGCTGATTGAACCATTCATTCTTTGTATAAAAAAAACCCTTACTATTTAGAGAGTTAGAACCCTCCTGTTTTGTAATAAATTGTTATAATTTTGGCCTGTAATTTGCTAGTAATGTAGTGGTGATAGTATGCCTATTAAGGTGAAGCATAAAAAACAGGGCATTACAGTCCTTATCTGCCTATTTTTTCTTATAATTCTGGCTATGGGTGCAAAGGGTGCAAGTATAGTAAATTCAAAGCATGATCTGAGTTATCTCTTAAGTACTGACCCTTCAATGAATGGCGTCTACAATCAGTATAACGAGGTGTGCGTGTATTGTCATACACCGCACTCAGCCAATAGCTCAATTAATGCACCCCTGTGGAACAGGAATACACCTGCAGGCCCTTATAATTTATACAACAGCTCTACTATGGATAGTCCTCCCGGTTCAGTAAGTGACATATCCTTGGTATGTCTGAGCTGTCATGATGGAACAATCGCAGTTGATGAAATTATTGATGCCCCTGGCTCAGGTGCAAATCTGAGCGGTCCATGGTATGGTAGTTCTGAAGCTCTCACACATAAGGAGATGAGTCAAAGAACAGGTGACAGCACCAGTTGTTCCTCGTGCCACAATGGAATTGTTGCTGGTGATCACAGGCAAGCGTATCTTATTGAAGCTATTCCTCCAACCATAAGCTTAAGCAATGACCACCCTATTTCCATGACTTATCCAACACCTGCGCAGGATCCGTATTTTAAAACACCCGCAGAGGTTAATAGTGCAGGATTAAAATTATATAACAACAAAGTTGAGTGCCCAAGCTGTCATAATGTCCATAAACCGGATAACGTCCCCTTCCTCAGAAAAAACAACAGCGGAAGTGAGTTGTGTACTGCATGTCATGATAAATAGTTCATATTTTTTTGTTTACTGTTTACCGTTCATCGATCACTGCTTACTGTTTACTTTCTTTCCCTTTCCCGCCCTTCCCGCTTCTGCCTACTTTTTACTAATCACCGTTCACTATTTACCGTTTACCGTTATTAGGAATGAAAGGCGAGCACAGGAACGTTTTTTATTGAAATACATACCTGATGAGCAGAAAACCAAGAATTAAAAGTCCAAAGAATAAAAATGTCAAAAGATTGAAATATTTGTCTATAAAATTTTTTATTGAAGGTCCAAAAAAATAGATAAATCCTGACACAAGAAAAAATCTCCCTGCCCTTCCCGCAATTGAAGCCAGAACAAAAACAATAAAATCTATTTTAAAAGCACCTGCGGCAATGGTAAATACCTTATAAGGGATAGGGGTAAAACCTGCAATTCCCACTGCCCACGCATCATATCTCATGTACAGAGACTGGATATATTCATACTTTTCTGTTACGCCATAGAAATTCAGAATAGGCACCCCTATCAAGTCCATAAGATGATACCCTATGAGATAACCAACCATTCCGCCTACTATGGAGCCAAAGGTACAAACAACAGCATATCGAAAAGCTTTTTTAGGAACAGATAAGGATAACGTTATAAGAAGTACGTCAGGGGGAACAGGGAAAAATGATGATTCGGTAAAAGCAAGTAAAAACAGTGCTGGTACAGCATATGGTGTTTCTGCCCAATGCAGTATCCAATCATAGAGTTTTTTTATATATTTCATGAAAGAAAGTTATCTGAGACCGAGTCTGCTCAAAATAAGACCAAGATACTTATTTAAAAAAATTTTTCTCGGGAGCGAAGGGATAACCGGTTTCTTTCGAATGCCTAATGATTGAAGTTCTTCTATTATCTCAGGATTTTTATTATCAATTGCAAGCCCTTTGCGGTATGCCTCTATTGCTTTTATTTTAAGTTTAGCCTTTATATAAACCTTCCCGAGATTATAATAGTTTTCAACGATCTGAGGATCTGTCTGTATTGCCTTCTCACAGAGAGATATTGCCTCCTTTATCTTTCCTCTTTCATATGCAATGCAGAGTCCCACGGAAGATTGGAACTTGGGATTTTCAGGTTCAATGTGTAACGCCTTTTCAAAAAATGAGAGTGCCTCAAGTGTCTTGCCTCTTTTAACTGCCTTTCGTCCCCGTCTATATTTTTCTTCTGCTTCTTTCAGCGATTCTTTCTCATTCCTTCTTGTCTTCATTTCACAGTAAACCCCCTTAGAAGACCTTCGCCCTTCTAAACTTGCCTGACGCCTGGGCGCCTCTACCTATCGGTCTACGACTCATAGAGCAGACATGTGCCGGTCTACGACTCATAGAGTAGGCATGGCCTGCCTGCCTTAGGCTGGCAGTCAGGCGGTAATGCTCACACGAAGCATTCAACCCCGTGTCCTCTCAAAAAGAATTGTATATGTATCCCCCTGCAAGCCTGCCTGACGGACAACGACTCATAGAGCAGACAGGCAGTGGGGGTTTCTAACGGGGTGAACCAAAAAAAATGGCGGGTACTGTACCCCGCCATTAAGTCAGGCGAACCTGCCTGACGATTTTAAGGGGCTCAGCCGCCGCCGCTGCATATACGTTTAAAGAATTCTAATAATCCTCCCTTTTCCACTCTATTACTTCCACAGTGAGGACACATATAAGAAGCATCTTCAAAATCCCTTTTAGTACTGGAATGGGTAAAGGGTTTTTTACATTCCTGACAGATATAGTTAGAATTTAACACCTAGTTCTCCTTCATTATCCTGGTAGATTATCTTGCAGATATTCAAGAAAAAGTAGAATAAGTATATCAACTCCGCAAGTCCTTGTCTATAAAAAAATTATATGGTTTTATTTTTTCTTCGATTAGGAAACCCTAAAATTGTAAATAATAATAACATTTCTAATATAAAATGTCAATTAAAATGACACTTATTAAAAAAAGTGTTGAAATTAAAGGATTTTTAACCTTTTTTCTTCCAGAGTCCAATTTTATTTGAAACATCTTTCATTGTTTGAGAGGCAACCATTTTTGCTTTTTTGGTCCCTGTTTGGATTATATCTTCAATCAGGTTAGTTTGTTTTAAGTAACTATTACGTTTTTCCCATAGAGGCTCCAACACGTTAAACAAATTTTTTATTAAAATCTTTTTGCAATCAATGCACCCAATACCTGCTGTTCGGCAACCCTCTGCAACCTCTGCCTGCTCCTCTTTAGTAGAAAAAATTTTATGGAGATGAAAAACAGGGGAGAGCTCCGGGTTACCAGAGTCGGTACGCTTGATTCTTTGAGGATCAGTCATCATAGTTTTTATTTTTTTTTCAACCTCATCAGGTGAATCAGAAAGATAAATACAGTTATTATACGTCTTGCTCATCTTCCTGCCGTCAACTCCCGTTACCTTGGGAAATTCTGTTAACAAACCTTCAGGTTCAGGGAACACAGTGCCATATAAATAATTGAATCTCCTGCTGATTTCCCTTGTTATTTCAAGATGCGGCATTTGGTCAATGCCAACCGGTACATAATGTGCTTTATATATCAATATGTCAGCAGATTGAAGCAACGGATACCCAAGGAACCCATACGTATGGAGATCCACATCTTTTAATTCTTCTTGTTTCTCTTTATACGATGGCACTCTTTCAAGCCAGCCCAGGGGAGTTATCATTGACAATAAAAGGTGCAGTTCAGCATGTTCCGGGACATGAGACTGTATAAAAACAACTGCCTTATCAGGGTCTATTCCTGCAGCTAACCAATTAACAAGAACATCCAGAGTGTATTCCTTTATCTGTAATGTGTCAGCGTATTGAGAGGTTAAGGCATGCCAGTCAGCGACAAAATAGTAACATTCATATTTTTCCTGGAGTGTTACCCAATTCTGTAAAGCACCAACAAGATTACCGATGTGCAGTTTTCCGCTTGGCTGCATCCCGCTGAGCACCCTTTTTTTAATCAATTGTTACCTCCTTATCTGAGAATTTTTTTCAATATTTTTTCTGCAATAACAGTAACCACTGAAGCAGCGTCCTCTCATGCAATTGGAGACCTTGAGCATAGAATTCAAACAAACCTTAATGATCAAAATTCTAAGCTGTTGGAAAAATTAAAAAAATGGAATTTGATATGGCTTAGGATTCAGGCTTCCGAATTTAGATTTTCTCATGTGTTTTGTGTTTCAGTTTTTCTTAAATTCATTCTCCCGGACTATTTTCTGAAGGTCTTCTTTCAAAACAATTTCACTATTGCCAAGAAAAGATTAGCGAGGGGGATAACAAAATAACCTGCGATTCCTGTAGCGATAAGTACAATTACGATTAAAAATCCATATGGTTCAATCTTGCTGTACGAAACAGCATACTCATGGGGCAAGAGACCAACCAGAACCCTGCCACCATCAAGAGGAGGAATAGGTATCAAGTTAAACGCTGCGAGGAAAACGTTTATTTGAATGCTGACTACAAACATCAATGTCAAGGGCTCCACAAAAACAGTTCCTATCCCTTTTGGAAGGAAGATACTCACAGGTAAAACAAAAAACTTGAGAATTAACAAGCTCACGATTGCAAGGAGAATGTTTGTAACTGGTCCAGCTGCTGCTGAAATCGCCATGTCTCGTTTGGGATCCCTAAAATTCATGGGGTTAATAGGAACAGGTTTTGCATATCCAAAAACGGGTAATCCCAAGAGAAGCAGCATAAAAGGCATAATGACAGTTCCCACAAGGTCAATATGCGCAAGGGGATTGAGTGTAAGCCTTCCTGTAAGCTTTGCTGTAGGGTCGCCAAGTTTATGTGCAACAAAACCATGAGACACCTCATGAAATGTAATGGCAATAAGAATGGGTAAAACTGATACAACTATTCTTTGAATATCCAATTTTTCCTGTAACCTTTCATGCTTCGGTTTTTGAGCCTTAATGTTCTATGAGCCTGCTGTTAGAGTGGATTCAGTTTACGATCAATTACCGTGCATAACGCAACAACAGCCCTTCATAAACGGATGTGCCCTAAAAGCGTTTTATTCTATCATAATAGAGCTTTAAATGAAATAATCTAACGGGAAATAATAAGTGCTAAATTTGCATTTTCAAATTAAGGAGTTGCCGGTTTGAATAGCCTGAATAGCTTAAACGGTTTGAACTTTAAAATTTCTAGGAAATCTTCCATATAAATTCGAAATTACAGATAATGACTTCCGGTTCACCGTTCTTGTCCTGCATAAACTTCCCGTCATTTCCCATGGCCAATAAGAGGTCGTTGTATCTGAGTAATAATCCGTCGTACCCGGCATTCTTAAGCTTTTCTTTTACCTTTTCCAGAAGCCATTGACATTGTAATTCATCAAGAATACCTCTCGAAGAAGCTTTCAACAGGTCTATCGGGGTAAAGAGTCCGCTCTCATGTTCAGCAACCCAGGAGTCGGGGCCGTTGTAATAACCGCGAATCGTGATATAGTTATGACTCTCCTGAAGAATTGAGTTGCCTTCAGGGTCAAGAATATTCTGATGCGTTTTATATTTCCTATAATCATTTGATGTTTCTATTTTTGTAGTACCTGTCATATATATCGCCCTCATATAGACAGTAGGGATTCCAAGTACTTTCAGTGAATGAGCGATTGCAAATTCCTCGAATGGACTGTTTAAGCCGAATCGCTTAATCCGGGTATTATATTCCTCATCTTCACCAGAAGGCATTTCGCCTATTCGGGAAGTTTTCCAGATAAGGTGAATATTATCCTTGGTAATCGTATAAAAAACTTCTTTTGTATCGGACAATTGGAGGGAGGGGGTCTTCCTCCACCTTTCGGGAAGAAAATAATCGAACAGGCGGGCATTCCTGCCTACTACCCACAAATGGCCTCCTGTACTTTCTGCATGTCCATAAATATATGGCACACCAAAAATCTCCATATAAGACAAATAGTCGGGCAACGGGGTTGGCTTAAAACGGTCACGTTGATCATCGAGATAGGAATGTCTTCTGGAGTACTTGACTTCATCTTCATATTCGGGCGTGCGCAGAAGAAGTTCATAATCAACGACTGAATAGTTACCGTTGTTTATCAAATGGTAGATTTGAGCTGCCTGTTTTTCGGGACCGTCATTCATATGTATCCTGCCAATCTTCTCAAGATGTTCAATATCAGTCGTGCTGATGATAATATGCTCGGGCTTCATGTCAGCCACAAAGAATCCCTTTTTTTTCAGGTCCTCAAATACCTTATCATTAATCGCTTTTGCATGACGTTCAAGTTCAGCATTATTGCCATTAATTTGTCTAAAAACTTCTATAAGGCTTTTCCCATTTATCCATCTATAAATGAGCTTGTACTGTTTCAGGATGTCAAGATCAATACCCGGGTGTTTGGCCCTTATGCGGTTGATTTTTGACCGTGATCTACCGCTTTGCCATAACTGCATCTTCTCCGGTGGTATATAAATTGCCATAGGACGCTGGATATGAACATGCATCTCTCTCGGACCATAAAGGCCTTCCCGCAACTCCTCGTTTAAAGCAAACTCTTCCCAGGGGCTGTTAAACTCAGCGTCACAAAATTCCTGAAGGGTATGGGTATCTATGGGAACGTCTTCTCCAACGCGTGAGTTCTTGACAACCAGATCTATGCTTTTGCCTTCAACTTCTTTTGTCGGAATTCTGTAAACAGCACTCGTGCCTTCAAGTTTTATTTTATGCTCATTGAACCATTGCTTCTCATGCCAGTTTTCTATGGCAAGGTGTTTCTCATAAGATTCAGCAAACCGTGTCAGATAGAGATCACCGCCGTCGCTGGTTTTTGTGTGGACATACACAATCCCCAGAACATTTACCAGTGTTTTCTTAGAAGTCATCTTTATAAAACTCCGTAATCGAAAAAGTATTCATCCTTTTTTCTCTTATTTTTTCTTCACTATACATTGCATCGTAACGTTCCCCGGCTTAATATTGTAACGGTACCTTTTGAGCTGGAGTTAAGTCAATATCCTGAATATGAAGCCAATCTTTGAAACGAGGTTTTGCTTTATGGAACTATATTTCTCAAGAAGAGAACAGCCTTATCCAAGACGAGATATAAAGTCTTTCAGCTGTTTTTTCAGTCTTTCAGGCAGACGATTGCCGAACAGAGCAAAGTGCTGTTCGATACCAGGTATTTCAGCCCTCCACTCCTCAGGATTCACTTTCATTAATTCCTTCATGTCCTCAGGGGACATGTTTACTCCTTCGAGATGGAGGTCTCCTTCTTTTGGCAAAAAACCAATAGGTGATTTCTGAGCATCCACCTTGCCGTCAACGCGGTCACACATCCACTTGAGCACCCGGCTATTGTCACTGAATCCAGGCCACAGAAACTTGCCGTCCTCACTCTTTCGAAACCAGTTGACATAAAAAATCCTTGGCGCCTTGTTGCCCAGTCTGTCTCCCATATCAAACCAGTGCTGGAAACAGTCTCCCATATTGTACCCACAGAAAGGCTTCATGGCAAAGGGATCCCGCCTCAGATTTCCAACCGCACCAATATTGGCAGAGGTAGTTTCAGAGGCTGCGGTTGCACCAAGGAAAACACCATGATCCCACGAGAAAGCCTCATAGACAAGAGGTACAGCGCTGCCTCGGCGACCGCCAAATATGAATATGTCAATAGGAACTCCAGCTGGATTTTCCCAGTCACTACAGATAACAGGACATTGAGACGCAGGTGCTGTAAAGCGTGCGTTCGGATGTGCTGCACCCCTTTTGCTTTGGGGTGTCCAGTCGTTGCCTTTCCAGTCAATGGTGTGTGACGGTTCTTCTTCGGTCATCCCCTCCCACCATACATCGCCATCGTCTGTGAGGGCGCAATTGGTAAAGATAACATTTTCCTTGAGAGTATCCATTGCCATAGGATTCGTGCTGTATGACGTCCCCGGTGCTACACCGAAGAAACCGTTTTCCGGATTAATGGCATGGAGGCGCCCATCAGCACCAATCTTCATCCAGGCTATGTCATCACCGATGCATTCACATTTCCAGCCTTTAAGAGAGGGGCGCATCATAGCCAGATTGGTTTTCCCACAGGCAGAAGGAAACGCTGCGGCTATGTGGTACTGTTTACCCTCTGGACTTATAAAGCGCAGGATGAGCATATGTTCCGCCATCCAGCCTTCTCTCCTGGCTATTGCGGAAGCGATACGCAGCGCCAGGCATTTCTTTCCGAGCAGGGCATTGCCGCCGTATCCGGATCCAAATGACCAGATCAAATTTTCTTCAGGGAAAAGGCGGATATATTTTTTCTCTATGGGAGCGCATGGCCATTGGACGTCCTTCTTCCCTTTAGGTAATGGGGCTCCTACTGAATGCAGGCAGGGGATAAAATCGCCATCATTTGAAAGGAGGTCCAGTACACGGGAACCAACACGCGTCATGATATGCATGTTGCAAACCACATACGGACTGTCGGTAATTTCAACACCTATCTTGGAAATGGGAGAACCGATAGGACCCATAGAAAAAGGGATTACATACATGGTACGACCTCTCATACAACCTCTGTAAAGACGTTTCATGGTCTCTTTAAGTTGGACCGGATCTATCCAGTTGTTCGTAGGGCCTGCCTCATCCTTTGAAATCGTACTCAGATATGTACGATCCTCGATACGGGCTACATCACTTGGATCGGAACGGAAGAGATAGCTGTTGGGCCGCTTTTTAAGTGGAATGGCACTGCCACTTGCCAATAATTTTCCCATCATGAGGTTGTATTCTTCCGTGCTCCCGTTACATACATAAACATCATCAGGCCGGCACATATCCTCTACTTCTTTTATCCAATTATTGAGTTTTTTATTTTTAATATTTATATTCATAAGATTTTTCCCGGTAATTTTTCATCTCTGAAGTCGTAACAACGCCCGCCGGCCAGATGACGGAATGTTATGTTTGCTTAACATTTTTGCTCCTTCTTCTCTTATATGCCTACACGTTTTTCAGGATAATTTGAATATAATTTTTCGGCTTAATATTTTATCATAATACAATGGCTCTGTAAAATAGTTTCGTAATTACAGTTTTTTACGTGGTGAACAACGGAGAATCCAAACGTTTTCAATGAAGGTGCAGGTGAAATCGTGATGAGTTACATTTTTTAAATTAATTACAGACTATTCCTTGAGTGGTGAAATCACTCTGTATGCGCTATTCTGTTTCTTGAATCCCCTATCGTGTATCTTGTATCATCTATACAGCCGATGTAGCTCAGCGGCAGAGCAACTGATTCGTAATCAGTAGGTCGAGGGTTCAAGTCCCTCCATCGGCTTTCTCTGTTTTTTCTAAGCCTGAGCATATAAAACCGCCCCTTTTTTTTCATTTTCAAGGATTTTCTGCTTTTTTTACAGGTATTTAAGGAGTTTTTATATTATTGCTTCCAATATGATTTAAATCATAGTCATTTTCTGCGCAAGTATACTAAATTATAATTAGAAGACAGGTTCTCTATGTGGTAACGCATAGAGTGGGTAATTCCTTTCCCCCCTTACCCAACCAATAACCTGTCTTTTCTTTAACGAGTACTTCCTGATAATATGTAAAAAGCTATGCCAATAGTTAAAGTAGAGTCATGTAAATTTCAAGGAAGGAGGCATAGCTATGTTGTACATGGGGGTAGATTTAGGTAAAAGAAAAAGTCGGATAGCAATATTGGATAAGAATGGTGAGGTATATGCAGAAGGGAGGATACCGAATCATAGGCAAACAATTGAGAGATTTGTGAAGCGATTAAGAGAACCAGTAACAATGGTATGTGAGACAGGTAACAAGAGTTTCTGGTTAGCGGATATTATGGAGGGCTGTGGAGCAGGAGTTCATGTGGCCAATGCATACAAGGTAAAGCTTATAGCAGAAGCAAGGATAAAAACAGACAAGGTAGACGCAAGGATATTAGCTGAACTCTTGAGAGTGAAGTTTATACCGGAGGTATACATTCCAAAACAAGAGATAAGGGTATGGAGGGAGGTATTCAGGGGAAGAAGTCATATTGTCCGTATGAGGACACAGCTGTATAACCGTATTCATTCGATATTGGACCGGTATGGGGTAGAGTATCACGCGAAGCAGTTACGAGCAAAAGGGGCATCAAGTTGGATAGGGACATTAGAATTGCCTGAAGCCATTCAGGAATCCATAGGACAATATATGAAACTTATTCATCAACTAACAGGACAGATTGAATCATTTCAAAAGAGGTTGAAAGGAAAGATAAAGCTGGATGAGAAAGCACGATATATTGTAGAGCTTCTCATGAGCATACTCTTGATTTTTAAATTTGCCTCAAAATACAACATTTCAATTGAAAATTGTTAAATCCTGTATTTGCGTAAGCTATGAATTTAAAAGACTTTTTCGTTCTATAAAAAATTTCAATCTAATAGTTTAGGCATTTTACGATATAATAAAAATAGGAGTAAGCTACCATTGCTAATATGACAGATAATCCAACTTAAGGTTCGTTTAAGAGGCAAAAGGAAATTGAATAATGAATAAAAACTTGCATGATATTGAAAGTGTATGTAAAAGTTTAGAGATATTAAATGATGAATTAGATACTTTTTTTCAATCAATCAAGGAAATCAAAGAAATCAGAGATACTGTAGGGGCTCTTCCTGAGAGACTAAAACAATATGAAGTAGAAATAGAGAATCAAATAGAAAAATTCAATCAAATAAAAACTTTTTACGAACCAATAAAAAATCTCGAAACGTCTCTCGAAGAGATTAAAGAACCCATTTCCATATTACAAAAGGAGCGAATTGCAGTTGATAAAAAAATATTCAGGATGGAAAAAGAATTAAAAGTCTTTTTTAAAAAACTTAAAAAACAAAAATTATATATGGTTGTTATGTTTATAATTTTTATGATGTGTATCATCTTTTTCATTTTATCCTCTTTAATGTAATGGGCAATTCCCGAAAAGGCTCAAGATTCAAAAAAATAAGGCTTGGAATTCCAAGCCTTTTTCCATCAACATTTTCAAATAGTAATCAACAACTTCTTGTTATCTCTCTTTCATTGATATGTAGGTGTACTCAATAAAAAAGAGTCTAAATAAACAGATCCCAAAGTGTATAGTTTTTTGTATAGTAGACATGGGGAAAATACGGTAAAGAACTGAAAGTATTACTTTAAGAAGTCTCCGTAAGTGGTATAAATAAAAAGAAAGACATAGAAAACTCGAGGTTTCCCCTGTCTGTCATTCGTAATCAGTAGGTCGAGGGTTCAAGTCACTCCACCGGTTTTCTGTTTTTCTAAGCCTGAGCCTCTGATTTTATCAAATCCTGAAAATATGACGGGTTATCTGAAAATTTAATGCCATCATCAAACGATATTTCCTCTTTCAGGTAATGATTCGCAAGACAGTGGTCAAGAGACATGATATCGGAAGACGCAACATGCATCAGTGATCTTATATCAATCTTCTTTCCTTCTCGTATTAAATTTCTGATTCTGGCACTATTCACTATTTTTTCACACGCGAGAACACGCCCTCCCCCTTTCTTTTTTGGCACAAGCCTCTGAGCCAGAATAAAAAGAAGAGCGTCTGCAAGCTGTTGTCTTATGTGATGCTGCTGATGCTCAGGGAAAACATTTATTATTCTGTCAATTGCGGTTATCGTATTTTGAGAATTCATTGTACATATCACCAGATGACCTCTTTCTGCCGCTGTCAGGACAATTGAAATGCTCTCCAGGTCTTGCAGTTCACTTACTACAATCACATCGGGACTTTGTCTAAAAATGTGTTTCAGTCCCGTGGCAAAGGACTCTGTATCAACACCTATTTCTCGCTGGTTGACATTACTTCTTTTGTGTTTATGGAGATATTCTACAGGGTCTTCGATGGTCACGATGTTGCACCTCCTGTGAGTATTGATGAAATCGATTATGGCAGATAAGGTGGTAGTTTTCCCGTGACCTGAAGGTCCTGTAATTACTATAAATCCCTGTGTTTTTAAAACATAATCGTTGATCCAAGGTGGAAGACCAATGTCCTCAATGGTAGGGATGCTTTCTCTTATAAACCGCGCAGTGAGCGACATGGAATTTCTCTGTTTATAAATGTTTATTCTAAAACGTCCTGTATGCGGGATAGAAAGTGCAAAATCTATTTCTTTCTCTCTTGCAAATATTCTTTTTTGTTCATGCGTCAGAACTTCCTGAATAAATTCTATCATTTGTTCTGAGGTTACACTTGGCAGTGGAAGTCTCTTTATCTCACTATCAATCCTTATACTGGGAGGAATCCCTACTGTGAGGTGGAGTTCGGTGGCTCTATGCTCTATCACAAGATTTAAAAGTGAATATACGCTGGGTGTTTCTGACTCAATGGTAATTACCTGTTCTTTAAGATGAACTCCATCAAAATCTTTGTTGCCATAACCTTCCTCCTCAAAATAATTAATCGCTTTCTCCATCTGATAAAAAGGGGCAACAGAAGGTTCTACCCTCCTGCTCAGGGCGAATTCCACCTCCTGTATTGCATTCATATCATGAGGATTAATCATTGCAAGGGTTATATTTGCATCTACTTCTTTAACAGGGAAGGCATGAAAAGATCTTACTTTCTCAAATGGCAGAAGATTCAGAATGCCGGGGGGAACTACTAACTCAAAGAGATTTACAGGAGATATGTTAAACTGTTTACTGAGAAAATTTAAGAGAGAATCATCATCCAGATATCCCATTTCCTTGAGAATAGAGCCCACACGACCGCCGACATGTATCTGCCACTCAAGAGCCTTTTTGAGCTGCTCTCTCGTAACTACTCCATACTCAAGCAGAACTTCGCCAAACAGTAATTTCGAGGATTTTCCCTTTTCCGCAAACATGTATTCACTCTCGATAAAGGGCTAGAAAAAGACATGGTGATAGTATTACAAAAGAATCAGGATTTATATATTTTGTACACTATTACATTGAGTTTGTCAATAAAAGAAGCAATCTGAATACGATTGTTTATCGCAATGAGGATGATTGAAATTGACGGAAGCTTTGGCGAGGGAGGAGGTCAGATCCTCAGAACAGCCCTTGCCATGTCATGCCGTCTAAAAAAACCTTTTAGAATCTTTAATATAAGGGCAAGCAGGAAAAAGCCCGGCCTTATGCACCAGCATACCACCTGTGTAACTGCCGCTCAACTTATTTCTGATGCAGAAGTTAAGGGGAATTTTATTGGTTCTTCAGAACTCGTGTTTATACCTGGTAAAGTGAAAGGTTGTCATGTCACCTTTGATATAGGGACAGCAGGCTCAACATCCCTTGTGCTTCAAACAATAATACTTCCTCTGTGTTTCGCTGACAGTGAATCTGATATAACAGTCCGTGGAGGGACTCATGTACCGTGGAGCCCACCATTTCATTATCTAAAAGATGTTTTTTTGCCCTTATTGAAAATTTCAGGAATTACTGTTTCTATTGATATTGAACGATGGGGGTTTTACCCCAAAGGAGGAGGGATTATAAAGGCACTGGTGAAACCAATAAAATCAATGTCAGCCCTTAGACTGGAAAAAAGAGGAGGAATAAAGAGCCTGAAGGGGCTTTCAGCAGTAGGCAACCTTCCTTTAAGCATAGCTGAAAGACAAAAAACATCTGCCCGGGAATTTTTAAAATCCCACAATATAAAAGCAGACATTGAGGTACTCTCTATTCCGAGTATCGGTCAGGGAACTTTTTTCTTTCTCCTTGCTGAGTTTGGAAAACCCTCCGCAGCCGTTGAGGCATCTCGTGCCGGCTTTTCATCTCTGGGACAAAGAGGCAAAAGAGCAGAAGACGTTGGAAAAGAGGCATCGGTGGAATTTGTCAGGTTTCTTCAGAGTAACGCACCAGTTGAAAAAAGGCTTGCTGACCAAATTGTGCCGTACTTAGCTCTTGCACATGAAAAATCATCGTTTGCAACTGATGAGATTACAAAACATCTTTTGACAAACATGTGGGTTATAAAAAAATTTCTCCCTGTTCAAACAGCCATCTCAGGAAAAGAAGGTGAAAAAGGATATATAACAATCACCCCTTGTTGAACATCGTGAGGAGAAGTGATGGTCAGGAAATGTAACCTCACAAATAATCCTCCTAGCTCATGTTACATTTATTTTCAGGTTCTTCTCACAATTATTGGCTCCTGCATAATTATGTCCGCCTTTTCGTCATTCCCGCAGTTCTCAAGCGGGAATCCAAGTCTTAAGTGTTTATCTCTGAATTCCCCGATCCCGGTGCGGGTCTCCGCTTAGGGTCGCTTCGACAAGTCGGGGAATGACAAGTTAACTATAGATAGGACATTATTTTATAGACATCAATAGTTGGTAGAAGGGGTTCGAGAATTCCAGGTCGGAGCAACTCTGCGGTCGAGTCGACTAAACTCTGACTCGCTTCGAGATTCAAGTCTACGACTCGTAGAGTAGAGGGTTCAAGTGTTTGTTTGGGAAATCCTTTCGTTATTCTATAAATATCCAAACATAGTTGAAATGACTTTTGACAGACTTTTAAATCTTTGTAATTCTTAATCATTTCACTCAAATCATT
>DAOVVO010000119.1 GCA_030637135.1 Nitrospirota bacterium | reverse complement strand
TGCTTTAGACTCAACAGTTAAAGGCGTACCTGCAACTGCGGCGGTTGCCACAAGTGAGGCTTTTAAAAAATCACGGCGTTTCATGGTATTTTACCTCCATAAGGGTGTCTTAATGTGTTTATAAGGCCGGAGGATAATTTTGGATACTTCCTATGTAACTCTTTTCAAAATGTACCACAGGTTTTGTTATTAGTCAATGATTCTCATTTTGAGAAATGGTAATTTCTTCGAAATGTTCTCCACTTATTTTTTTAAAAATAGTATCTTATCGATCGGGGTAAGGTCTTGTCTTCACATTCAAAAACATCACCACATAAAAATATAGAAAAAAACTGGCGCTTTTTCGCACTACCACATTCAATTTGCAAATGACTGCTGGTTTGTTGTATTATTATTCACCACTTTTAAAAATTTTCCGGTGGCTATACCGGAGGGGAAACACCCGTTCCCATTCCGAACACGGAAGTTAAGCCCTCCAGGGCCGATGATACTTGGGCCGCGAGGCCCTGGGAAAGTAGGACGCTGCCGGTCTCACATTAAAAAAAGGCTCAGCTCACTACACGCTGAGCCTTTTTTATTATTGACTCCGAAAAAACAACTATCTATAACCCCAATAAAAGTATAAGATTTTTAAATTTCAAATTTTTCAACTTGACATGCAATAATATGCTGAATTACCATACTTTTTAATTCTCCCGGAGGAATAATGCACGAACCCCCTTTATTATTACATGGAATAAATATAACCTTTCCATATTTAGGTAAGGTACCCGGAGATGTTTTGTATGCATGGCTTGCCATGATAATTCTACTCACTGTAGCGGTTATTGTCAGATTGTCCCTTAAGAGTGTACCTGCAGGGGTTCAGAACTTTGTAGAAGTTATCGTTGAATTCTTCCTGAATCTTGTAGAAAACAGCATAGGACATATGGGAAGGGTCTTCTTCCCCCTTATCGCTACCCTCGGCATGTATATCCTCCTTTGCAATTTTCTTGGATTAATTCCCGGTTTTGAAGCACCTACAAGTAATATCAATGCAACAGCATCCATGGCAATTCCTGTTTTTCTCGCTACCCACTATTATGGACTGAAAATTCATAAATTCGGATATATTAAACATTTTGTAGGCCCCATGCGTTCAATTTTTACACTTCCTTTAATGATTCTTATGTTTTTTATTGAGTTTATAGGACATCTTGCAAGGCCGTTAACTCTATCAGTCAGATTATTCGGCAACATGATAGCAAAACACAAGATTCTGGTGATCCTGGGCTTTCTTACTCCGTGGATTATTCCAACAGTCATTCTGGGGCTCGGGGTACTCGTATCGATAATCCAGGCTTTTGTTTTTGTCCTTCTTACAACACTCTATCTTGCTGGAGCAGTTGAAGAGGCACATTAAGGGTATGAGATATAAAATTATCTCACGTCCTAAAATAAAAAATACTACATCGAATTGAAAGGAGGAAAAATGAAAAAAACGCTATCACTGATTCTACTTTCAGTATCTCTGCTCTGTCTTTTTGCCCCGATAGCCTTTGCCAAGGAAGCAGCCTCTGCAGAGGCTCCAACAGAAGGTATGATGAATTACTATACAATGGCTGTATTAGCCTGCGGATTAGCCATTGGTATCGCTGCCTTTGGAACTGGTATTGGTCAGGGCATTGGTCTCGGTAAGGCTGCAGAGGGTGTTGCACGAAACCCCGGTGCATCTGGAAAGATTACAACGACACTCATCATCGGTCTCGCCATGATCGAGTCTCTCTGTATCTATGCCCTTGTTGTGGTTCTCATTGTCCTCTTTGTTAAACCATTTGGCTTTTAATGACATAAAGCTCATATGAATGAAAGAAAGGCAGGTGTAAAAACCTGCCTTTCTTTTTTTCTACTTTCAAGGCTTCACCTGATATAATAAATGCTGTTAATATTCCTGTGCATACGGGATAAACAGCGAAAAACAATTTCTGATTTTATTTATAATTCTTTTCAGATTCAGGGTAATAATAATTTTCGTAAAGGAGCAGCGCGGTGGCTTTTTTTGAAAAACTGAAGCAGGGACTGTCAAAAACAAGAAAAGCGCTCATTGAAAACACAGAGGCACTTTTCTCCGGCAGAACCGTTGATGAACATCTGCTTGAGGAACTTGAAGAACTCTTGATAATGGCAGATGTGGGTCCCCAGGCTGCAAGCACCCTGACCAATGCACTCAGGGAACAGGTTCAAAAAGGAAAAATCCCTGATGCCGAGGCCCTCAAATCTTTATTAAAAGAAGAAATCAAAAAAATCCTTAAGCAAGGCCCAAAGATAATCTGTGCGGGGGAAAAACCGTATGTTATTCTGACCGTTGGAGTCAACGGGGTTGGAAAAACCACCACAATTGGAAAACTCGCCCGGCGTTTTACTGACCAGGGGTTCACCGTAACACTTGCAGCGGCAGATACCTTCAGGGCTGCGGCCATTGAACAGCTCGAAATCTGGGCGCAGAGGGCAGGTGCTCAGATTGTGAAACACAGAAGCGGTGCAGACCCTGCTGCAGTTGCATTTGATGCAGTAACATCTGCAAAAACAAAAAACATTGACACCGTTATAATTGACACTGCCGGAAGACTCCATACCAAGACCAATCTTATGGAGGAACTGAAAAAGATAAACCGTGTTGTGAGCAGAGAAGTCCCCTCTGCCCCCCATGAAGTCCTCCTTGTTGTTGATGCTACCTCAGGACAGAATGCCATTACCCAGGCAAAAATATTCAATGAGGCGGTAAACGTAACCGGCATTGCGCTCACAAAGCTTGACGGTACTGCAAAAGGCGGAATTATACTTGCGATAAACAAAGAACTCGGCATACCTGTCAAATTAATAGGAGTTGGTGAAGGGGTAGATGATTTGCAGGATTTTAATTCCGGCGAGTTTGTAGATGCTTTGTTTGGATAGCAATTTTTATTGAAATCAGCCCTCCATAAAAAGCATATCCCTCCTGAATATCTTCACAACCCTTAAGTTTCTGAGAATACATAATTTTTTATAACATCTTCAATAATGATTTTTATATCACAATAATTATTTTTAATTTAACAGTT
>DAOVVO010000073.1 GCA_030637135.1 Nitrospirota bacterium | reverse complement strand
ACCCTATGGCTCATGCAGGATGTGTATTGTTGAGGTAGAAGGACAGAGAAGGCTTTTTGCTTCATGCTCAAGCCCTGCCGAAGGCGGAATGGTAGTAAACACAGACACACCCAAATTAAGAAAATTCCGGCAAACAGTATTAGAGCTTCTTCTGGTCCACCATCCCCTTGACTGTCCTGTGTGCGACAAGGCGGGTGAGTGCGACCTGCAGGACATAGCCTATGAGTACGGCAAACCTGAGGGGCGGTTTAGAAGGCGCAGAAAAGAAGACAGGCCTGACGTCAGAAGCCCCTTGATAGAATTAAGTTCAAACAGGTGCATCCTCTGCGGCAAATGTGTAAGAATCTGCGAGGAACATCAGGGCAGGGGAGCCCTGGGTCTAATCGGCAGAGGATTCTCGACAGTTGTCCAGACGGCATTTGGTGAAATACTTGACTGCGATTTTTGCGGTCAGTGTATTGACGTATGTCCCACAGGAGCCATTCTTAGCAAACCTTTTAAATTCAAGGGGCGTGTGTGGTTTCTTGAAGAGAAGGATACAACGTGTCCGTTCTGCGGCTGCGGCTGCACTCTTACCCTTGGCATAAAGGAAGGGGAGATACTAAGGGCAAGGGGAAAGGAAGATTCAGGTGTAAGTGAAGGAAATCTCTGTGGAAGGGGCAGGTTCGGTTTTGATTATATCTACAGTGAAAACCGTCTCAAAGCGCCGTTGATGAGAATAGGGGAAGAACTCGTTCCTGTACCCTGGGACGAGGCACTAAGCTATATTGCCAAGAATATTAATGCAATCATAAAAGCCCATGGCCCGGACTCAGTAGGGGCAATCGGCTCACCAAGATGCACAAACGAAGACAATTATATCCTGCAGAAATTCATGAGGGAGGTTATCGGCACCAATAATATTGATTCATCCGCCGCACTTGGGTACTCCAGGGTGCAGAAAGCATGGGAAATGGCTCTCGGTCAAAAGAGCCACAGCGTTGACATAAAATCACCTCTTGACAAAGATGCTATCCTGGTTGTCGAATCGGATATATGTGTAACCCACCCTGTGTTCGGACTTAATATTTTGCAGGCACAATGTGGAGGATCACATCTTATCGTTGCCGACAGCAGAGACACAAAACTGACAAGACACTCTTCTCAGCAGCTCAAGATAAAACAGGGGACAGGCGTCGCCTTTCTGAACGGAATAATGAAAACAATAATTGATAATGATATTTTTGATAAAGAGAAGGCATCAAAGATTCAAAGTTTTTCATCGTTAAAGACCGAATTGAAAGATTACACCCCGGAAAAAGTTGCCAAAATAACTGGTGCTAGCGCCGAAGAGCTTGTGACAGCGGCAAAAACATTCGCCAAATCTAAAAACAGGATGATTGCCCTTTCATTCAGTATTTCAGAAAATACCAAAAGCCCGGACATTGTTCTTGCGGCCGCAAATCTTGTCCTGCTGCTGGGCGATAATCCCGATACACTTCAGATTCCTGCAGAATACTCAAACACATACGGCCTCCGTCAGATGGGGATTAGCCCCGATACCGGTCCCGGATATACCCCTTTAAAAACTCACGGGAAAGGAGCCCTGGAAATGCTTTATGAACCTGAATCAGTAAATGCCCTCTATATTATGGGCGAGGACCCTGTTATAACTTTTCCAAACAGCTCAAAGATAGTCAACAGATTAAAGGCATTAGACTTTCTGGTAGTACAGGATATCGCACTCACAGACACTGCTAAATCAGCACATGTAGTTCTGCCGGCATCCAGCTGGGCAGAAAAGGACGGCACCTTCACCAATACCGGGGGGATTACCCAGAAAACACATAAGGTAGTTGATCCCAAGGGTCAATCCCTGCCTGACTGGCAGATACTGAGAAATCTTACGCTTGCAATCGGAGGCGACCTTAATATCAGGAATCTTTCAGGCATTTCAGAAGAAATAAATCCGCTGTTTCATCACCCGTCTAAACAAAAAATTGACCCTGGCAATTACCGCTTCAACCCCGTCGGTTACAAACCTTGTGAAAAACCCGGTACTGAATATCCATTGAGCCTTGTTGTGAGAGATATACTCCACCACTCAGGCAGCATGTCAACGCGGTCTGAATCACTCAACCTCGTGGTTTCTGAATCATTTCTTGAAATAAACGAGGAAGATGCTAACAAGTATGGTATCCTGGATAACAGCCACGTCAGGGTGACCTCAAGGCTTGGCACCGTATATCTGAAGGCCAAGTTCTCTGAAGAGGTTCCGGAAGGCGCGGTCTTTGTGCCTTCTCATTTTCCTCACGCAAAAATAAATATCCTGACACGTCTCTCCTCGGATGGCGACTCACCGATAAATGCGGTAAAGATTGAAACAGCAAAATAAACCCCGTTAGAGATAAATTTCTAATGGGATGAACTTTCTCTAACGGGGTAATGAGTAATGTGTGATTCCAGATCTTAAGCACTCCACCCTCCGAGTCACGGAGCGAACAACAGATAAATCCCAATTTTCAAGCACCAATAACCAAAACTTATGAAATCCCAAAGATTTTTTTGTAATTTTACAATTGGAGCTTTCCCGTCCTCCGCAGTGGCTACGACGGCCGGATGTACTGCTACGAAGGATGGATGTGGCCTATGGCTCGTCTACGACTCGTAGAGTAGAGAATTTGTGATGTGGTTATTAGAATTTTATTTTAACTTGTTGCAATTTACGGTCTCTGTTTCGCTATTTCATGACCAAAAATAGCGCAGGCCATGGCAACATTAAAGGAAAGCTGAGCGCCTGTCATTAGAAGAGTGACTTTCAAATCAAGCTGTTTCTGTATACCATAACGAATCCCCTTCCCTTCTGAACCTAAAACAAGACACAAAGGAAAAGGCAGGGAAACATTGTTTATATCTTCCCCATCCTCAACCACTGTGCCCACGGCCCAGTAACCAGCGCCTCTCGCTTCTCTTAAGGCAGTAGCGAGATTGGTAACCATTGATACAGGAACAAAATTCTCTCCCCCGGAGGCAACATGTAACACTGTTTCATTAACCTCGCAGGCTCCGTGTTTTGGTATAACAACAGCAAAACCGCCAAAACAGGCTGTTATTCTCATAACAGAACCTAAATTATGAGGGTCATTTATTCCGTCTAAAAAAACAAGTGAAAGAGACTTTTCTGCAGACGTATACAATAAATGCTTAAAGGGTGTATAGGTAAAAATGTTTGATTCTGCAACAATACCCTGCAGGCGGTCAGCTCGTTTAACCTTCATAAGTTCTTTTTCAGTAACGTATGTGAAAGGGACATGTTCAGATTTTATAATTTTCATTATATGCGGTGCATGAAAATTCTCCTGCACATATATTTTTTTTATGCTTTTCGGATTAGCCTTTAAACGCTCCAGAACAGAATTCTTCCCGTATAAAAACATTGATTTTTTTGGCAATGTCTTTCTCCCCTTACAAATCGTAATCCGATATTGTGGTACGTAACGGTATAACAACTATAGCACATATGACATTACTCTTCGCTCAATACTCATTGCTATTTTCGATCCATCCTTATAAAAGGTTAGCCCCGTTAGAGATTTTACAATCTCTAACGGTACGCGCCGACGGTGGCTTTCTCTAACGGGGTAAAGTGGAATCAATAAACAATGGTTTTTAGTCCCAACGCTCAGTTTTTCTTCTTAACAAAAAAAATTCTGCCCGTTATATTGATACTAAGCTTAAATATTTATATAATGAATGAAAAAGATTCTTTGATTTAATACACTATTTGATATACATTAATAGATTAAAAAAAGACTTTATAAATCTAAAAGGAGGAAATGATGAAAAAAACATGTTTTTTTCTTCTCGTTTTCATGGTCTTATGTATTGTTCATAATCACGCTCTTGCATTATGTGTGAATGTTCCAGAAGCTAACCTTCGAAAAGGACCGGGAACACAGCATGAAAAGACGTGGGAGGTTTTTAAATACATGCCATTTAAAAGGTTATCTACAAAAGGAGAGTGGTACAAGGTCCAGGACGTAGACGGCGATATCCACTGGATTTATAGCAAGCTCGTTACCAATGATTTTGATTGTGCCGTAGTCAAGGTAGATGAAGCTAATGTGAGAAGCGGACCAGGGGAAAATTACAAAAAAAACAAACTCAGCCCGGCAATAAAATACGAATCTTTTAAAGTCATACAGAGAAAAGGTTTATGGGTAAAAGTACTTGACGAATTCAATGACACTGGATGGATATTCAGAAAATTATTATGGATATACTGAATAACCGCTTTTTTATCTTTTGAATGTTCTGACTTATAGTATGTATCTTTTGTTTGGACCCTTCTTGCAAGACAGAATTATACCAGGCAAAAATCCTCTTCTCACTGTTTTCGGTTTTTCATAGTTATATTCATGTATCCCTCTATCTCTTTCATTGCCCTATAGATATCATTATCAGAAATATCTTTAGCACAAGAAAAACCCGGTTTTTTTGATTGTTTATTCCCTGCTCATCTTCTTTTAAACAAGAAGGAATTCTTTCCTTGGCATTGTGTATCATTCTCTTATTAGAATTCTATGTTAATTTGTTTTATAGTTATCTATAACAGGTAATCAGAAGAACTCGAAATGATTTATATCATCATAGTTCTGAAGGGGATTTGACTTTTTTATTAATTATTGATTATACAAATAATTTATGCTCAGTTTTTCTGGGTCAATAACCATCTGAGAGAGGTGCTTATAAGATATGACCGTACAAAATTTAGAATTTAAAACAGAGGTTAAACAGCTCCTTGATTTAATGATACGCTCTCTGTATTCACATAAGGAGATTTTTTTGAGGGAGCTCATCTCCAATGCCTCAGACGCTATAGACAGGGCACAGTACGAATCATTGACAGACAGCGATATTATGGAGAACGAGAGTGAATGGAGGATACAGATAACAGCAGATAAAAATGCCGGAACACTGACCGTGAGCGAAAATGGCATTGGCATGACAAAGGACGAAATTATTGAAGCGCTCGGGACCATCGCCCATTCCGGAACAAAAGAGTTCCTCGCTTTTCTGCAGAGCAAAGAGATAAAGGATAACCCTGAGCTTATCGGTCAGTTTGGTGTAGGGTTTTATTCTTCTTTTATGGTTGCAGATAAAGTAACGGTTCTATCAAGAAGGGCAGGATTAAAAGGACAGAAAGGGATACAATGGGAGTCAAAAGCAGACGGTTTTTTCAATGTAGAAGAGGTTGATAAAGAGAAGAAAGGTACGGATGTAATCCTGCACCTTAAAGAAGATGAGAAAAAATATCTCGATGAATGGGAAATCAGAGGGATTGTCAAAAAATATTCTGATTACATAGAACATCCCATTGTCATGGAGGTTGAGCGGGAAAAAGAAAGTGAGATTAAAAAAGGCGAAAAGGTGAAGATACGTGAAGAAGAAACGTTAAATTCAAGAAAGGCAATCTGGCTGAAAGACAAGTCCGAGATTACTGAAAGCGAGTATAATGAATTCTACAAACACATCTCACATGATTTCACAGACCCCTCAAAGATTATTCATTTCAAGGCAGAAGGGACTTCTGAGTTTACTGCCCTCTTATTCCTCCCCACAAAAGAACCTTTTAACATCTACTTCAAAGACTTTAAAATAGGACCTGCCCTGTACGTAAAAAGGGTGCAGATAATGAATCATTGCGAGCAGCTCATTCCACCGTATCTCCGATTCATTAAAGGTGTTGTTGATTCTTCAGACCTTCCGCTTAATATCTCCAGAGAGATGCTCCAGACTAATCGGCAGGTTGAAATTATCAATAAAAATATCACAAAGAAAATTCTCGACACATTGAGTGATATGAAAAAGAATGAATACGATAAATATCTTGAATTTTATAGGGAATTCGGCAGGATAGTAAAAGAGGGCATCCACTATGATTTCTCCCGAAAAGAAAAGATTGCAGACCTTCTCCTTTACCAGTCACTGAAGAAACCTTCAGATACCCATATCACGCTCCAAGAGTATGTTGACAGCATGAAGGAAAAACAGGAAGAGATTTACTATATTACCGGTGCATCACGTGATGAAGCAATAAAATCACCTTACCTTGAGGCATTTAAAGAGAAGGGATATGACGTTTTGATAATGGTGGATGACATTGACGATTTCATTATGGGGAACTTAGCCGAATACAAAGGAAAGAAATTAAAATCTGTGATAAAAGGGGATATTTCACTGGATAAAACAGAAAAAGCTGGTAAGAGAGAGGCAGAGAAAAAATTTAGAGCGCTCCTTGAGCTGATAAAGCACCAACTGAAAGAAGATGTAAAAGACGTACGGCTCTCAGGAAGGCTGAAAGACACTGCCTGCTGTCTTGTCGCAGATGAGGGAGCTTTAGACCCCAATATGGAAAAACTCCTGAAGGCAATGGGGCAGGTTATACCGGAAAATAAGAGAATACTTGAAATCAACCCAACACATCCTATTTTCGAAGCCATGAACAAAGTCTTTGAAAAAGAGCCCAAGAGTATAGTGCTTGAGGAATATATCAGACTCCTCTATGACCAGGCGCTCCTGCTGGAGGGATCAAAACCAAAAGACCCTGCCGCCTTTGCCAGTGCAGTAACAAGACTTATGCTTAAGGATGTGGAGAGAAAAGGCGGGTAATGTATATTTAGATGTCAGAATTCCACTTTGCAGACATCTTCTTATCTTGTTTCAGTACGTTGATAACACCTACTACTAAATGATTTGAGCGTGATGAAAATTTATTGATTACGGAATGAAATAAATAAAAAGGAAAAGGGCTTGCAATGACCAAGCCTCTTCAAAAGTAATTTACAACTTAAATTT
>DAOVVO010000096.1 GCA_030637135.1 Nitrospirota bacterium | reverse complement strand
GACCTGCAAAAAGTTCCCCCATTTTTTGAAATTCAATAACATCCACTTTGCAATTTCAATTTTATCCTTCTTTTTAATACCTTATTATGCTAAACGCATTATTTCTGGGGGAACTCCTGGATGTGATAAATACACAAAGTATAAAGTAACAACATTTTTTCCACCGGTGCCCTCCATTTACAGTCATATTGTTAAATCGAACACTCCTCGTTCTGTCTGTCATGATGCACAAGGGATATACTATAATGATAGCAACTCCATCAACAACAGTCATCTAATAAACTTTGACGTAACGATCATGCAGACTAAAAGCCAAGGAAGCTTTTTTTGAAGACCTGTTGACGCCTTTCAGCGGGCAATATTCTCTTAAATGATATAATGTAAATTACGAGCCAAAAACATATCCATAATGAATTCCAGAGATACTATGTAAGGAGGTATGGTAAATGAACATAAAAAAATCAGTTGTTATTATATTTTTTGCCCTGTTTTTTACGGTTTCAGGGCTTTCAGCAGAGCAAAAAACATTTAAAGGTACAGTGACTTATACAGAAAATACAGGTAATTACACGTATATAAAAGTTTCTGAAGATGGCAGGGAAGTCTGGCTTGCTACCTCACCTATAAAAGTATCGATAGGTAATAAAGTAGAGTACATGGGTGGTGTTGTCATGAAAAACTTTCACAGCAAATCTTTAAACAGGGATTTTGAGTCCATTCGTTTTGTCTCACATACAAGGGTTTTAAACGGGGATTCTTCAAAAGGCAAACAGACCGCTCCAGACAAGGACTATCATAAAGATATTTCAAAAGACACGAACATGCAAAGAGTCTCTATTCCTAAAAGAGGTGAGATAGCAAAGGCAGAACATGGGAAAACCATAGAGGAAATTTTTGCTAAAAAAGAACAGCTAAAAGGCAAAAATATCACCATTCATGCCAAAGTCATAAAGGTCAACAAAAATATAATGAACAAAAACTGGGTTACACTGAGCGATGGAACAGGCGTTGCACCTGATGATAAACTCACCGCAACAACTTCAGAAAACGTGAAAATAGGTGATATACTCACCGTTAAAGGGATTGTAAAGACTGACGTGAGCATAGGGGCAGGTTACCGATACCGGGTTTTGATCGAAGATGCTCAATTTACCCAATAGAGAACGGAGAATGATTTTTTGAAAAATGAGATGACGAACAGCTTAAATAACAGTGAGTAGTGTCAAGACTTCTGTGTAAATTCAAATAAGAAAAAAAACTACGATATCTTATATACATGTTTAGATTATGTCCGAAAACTATTTGTCCCCATCCTGAGGCCAAACACGTTATTCAGCCTGATACTGCTCAAGCTTTCTGTACAAAGTTCTTAACCCAATTCGTAACTGCTTTGCAGCATGTGCCTTATTGCCTCTGGATTTTTCGAGAGCGTCGAGAATGGCTTTCTTTTCAATTTCGTAAAGATTATCTTTATCCTTTCTGGAATTAGTTTTATCCATCCCTACGAAAAGAAATGAAGGTAAATTTTCAATATCGATATATTCCCTATCCGTCATGACAACGGCACTCTCTATACAGTTCATCAATTCCCTTATGTTACCAGGCCAATCGTAGGATTTTATCATTTTCATGGCCTTAGGGGTTAAGCCCTTTATCCTTTTGTTGTGGATTTCTGTGAATTTTTTTAAATAAAAGTCCACAATTGACGGTATATCTTCAGGCCTTTCTCTCAAGGGAGGCACATCAATAGTGATAACTTTCAATCTGTAGTACAGGTCATCTCTAAATTTTCCCTGTTTAACCAGATTTTCAAGACTCTTGTTTGTAGCAGAAATAATCCTTACATCGACCTTTAAGGTCACTGTTCCACCGACACGCTCAAATTCGCCCTCTTGTAAAAATCTCAAGAGTTTTATCTGGGTAGAAGGTGGTATATCAGATATCTCATCAAGAAAAAGGGTGCCGCTGTCCGCGAGCTCAAACCTGCCCTTTTTTGCATATAGCGCGCCGGTAAATGAACCTTTTTCATGCCCAAAAAGCTCGCTCTCAAGTACCCCCTCGGCCAGAGCAGAACAGTTTACTTTTATAAATGGGCCGTCTGCGACTGGACTATCATAATGAACAATATTTGCGACAAGCTCTTTTCCTGTCCCGGTTTCTCCTTGAATTAAGACTGTCGCCTTTGTAGTTGAAACACGTTCGATTACCTTCATAATATCATTTATCTTTTCAGAATTGCCGATAAGGATTTTCGGACTCTTGTCTTCCTTAATTTTCTGCTTGAGCAAAATATTCTCTGTCTTTAATTTTTTATGCTCAATGGCGTTCTTTATGGTTATTTCGAGTTTGTTCAAATCAATGGGTTTTGTGAGATAGTCATATGCACCTTTCCGCATGGCATCCACCGCTGTCTCTATAGAAGAAAATGCTGATATGAAAATTACGATAACATCTTTATTGTCACCCCGAATTTTTTCGAGTAATTCAATCCCCTCTATCTCTGGCATCCTTACATCGCTCAGCACAACATCTATATCGGTATGATCCTTGAGAATTGCAATTGCCTCCCTGCCGTTGGCAGCCTCAAAGGTCTTGTAATCTTCTGCCAAGACTTTCGATAAGCCAACCCGAGTAGTCTTTTCATCATCCACTATTAATATAGAGTGTTTCATTATGCCTTAAAACCGTTCTATCGGAAAAATTATTTCAAAAATAGTGCCTTTCCCTTCCTCACTTGTACACGTTATGCTACCTCCATGATTTTCTATTATCCTTTGAACAATGGAGAGCCCGAGGCCCAGCCCCCCTTCCCGTGTGCTGAAAAACGGGGTATATATCTTTTCAAGATTTTTTTGTGAAATCCCCTTGCCTGTATCAGAAATATATAATATAACGTTCCCTTTTCGCAACTCCGTTTTTATCTCAAAAACACCGCCTTGATGCAGTGCATTAAATGCATTCAGAGACAGGTTCATGAGTACTGTCTTAAACTGAGTTTCATCTAAATTAAATTCAGGTATGCCATCCTGAAGTGATAATTGTAACGTTATCCCGGCGTTCTTGGCGTTCTGTAAAAGAACTTCAAATACTTCCTTAATAATCCTGTTAACATTATTCTGCATTAGTTTAGGCTCAGGAAATTTTGCGAATCTGACAAACTCTTCAAGTATATTATTGATCCTGTTGATTTCAAATTTAATGGAGGAGGCGGTTTCATAAAATTCATTTTCAGACCCGAATTTCTGCGCTACTTCTCTCAGCAGGAGCTGGGTGTTTAACGATAAGGCATTAAGAGGATTTTTTATTTCATGCGCAACACCAGCTGCAATCTGGCCTAGAGCAGCCATCTTTTCCGTCCTTATGAGCGCCTTTTGCGTATTGTGTAATTGTTCATTGGTGTTCTGCAATTCAAAGGTCCTCTCCTGTACCTTTTTCTCCAGTTCTTCGTTAAACCTGTTAAGAAGTTCATTGTTTTCCTGAATCCGTCCCGCCATCTTATTAAATGATTGATAGAGTGACCCTATTTCCGTTTTGGAATTTGTATGCACCCTTTTATCAAACGTGCCTTCTGAAAAATCTATGGTTGCAGAAGCCAGTTCCTTAATCGGTTTTACAAACTTCTTTGTAACGAGCCGGTGTCCTAAATAAATGGAAATACCTCCAAAGGGTATAAAAAAAATATAAAGAATCATGATCTTCCACATGTTTGACAATGACTCTTCTTGCCATTTTGCTATTTTATCAAAATGAATCGCATTTATATCTTTTACCGTTGATTCAATATGATATGCAAATTCTTCTAATTCTACCAGTTTATCACTATCAAGACGTCCCCTCTTTGAAAACTCTTCAAAAACCACGGTAACTCCTTTGAGACCTTCAATATCATTTAATATTGCTTCTAACAGTTTTAATTCATCTGCCTTTGCCGGGTGCAGGTCAGCTTCTTCCCTGACTTTATAATCTGTCGTTTTCTTCTCTATTTCCGAGATTTCTTCAAGAGATTCCTGAGAATATAATGCATCCGGATCTATGAGGAAATGATGCATGGCAACAATCAATTTATAAGAATGAGAATAGAGCTCATTTATAAAGGCAATATTCTTGCTTTCTTCTTTAATCATGTATCCATTATGTAATATATCCTTTGCTAAAAAAATACTTATTCCTCCAACTAAGATAACGACTGTAAAAGCTACAATATTTGGAATAGTTATAATTCTCCCCAGTTTTTTCATGGAATAAAATATTATATAATTTTCCTGTATAAATACTCAAAAATATACGATAATAAAATACTTTCTAACGTTTCAATAAGAAGGAGGAGCACTTATGATAACCGGCAAACCTCTGTTTACCGTTGAGCATATTCAAAACAGGGTCAAAGAACTCGCTTCAAAAATATCTGAGGATTATGAGGGGAAAGAACTTTTCTCAGTAGGAATCCTGAGAGGTGCGTTTATGTTTTTCGCTGATATAGTGAAATTAATTCAGATTCCCATGACTATTGATTTTATTAACGTATCAAGTTACGCCAAAACTGCCAGCACAGGAGAAATCACGGTCCACACTGATTTACGGGATGATATAGCGGGTAAACACGTCCTCCTAATAGAAGACATAATTGACACCGGCCTTACACTCCGGCATATAAGGGAAATGCTGCTTAAAAGAGACCCTGCATCGCTTAAAATATGTGTATTCCTGGATAAAAAGAGCAGACGGATAGTGGAAGTGCCTCTTGATTATGTCGGTTTTGAGATACCAAATGAGTATGTTGTAGGGTATGGCTTAGATTATGAGAACAAGTTCAGAAATCTTCCTTACATAGCAATATTCAAGAAAGACACTTAAAAAACAGAAAATGTTATATGCGAAGTGTAAGCGTTCAATTCAGGGATTAGTTTTAGAGTAAACCCCGTTAGAGATAAATTTCGGTTCTTTCGTAAAAAAGTTGAAATGGCATAATTATCGTTAAACGGTTACGGTTACCTGCCTGCCGGTCTACGACTCATAGAGCAGGCAGGCGATGCCCGCCCCGTACCGATACTGGTACAGGGCCCGTATCGTGAGGCGTCCAACGGTTGCGTGAGAAGACGAAAGACTTAACCGACAGTCGAAACAGGCCTCGTTACCGATTATGAGTTTTTGGCTTAAACCCTG
>DAOVVO010000069.1 GCA_030637135.1 Nitrospirota bacterium | reverse complement strand
GTGAACTACCATATCTCTTAATCCTGCTGCCTTCTTCCAGTCAATACTTTTGTGTTCTTTACGAAAATCGGCAGGCAAATGCTTTATAGCTTCGCCTATTATTTACAGATTTCTCATGACAGCGTCATATGTCTTGTGATCTTTGAGAAATTCTTTTAGAGACATATTGTCTGTATATGTGATGATTTTCTTTGAGCACGTATGAATGTCTTTCAGGAATAAAGATGGGTCTCTTTTAGGCATGGACAGCTTCCTTGAATATTGATGGTTTTAATTCTTGTCTTATGGAGTCTTTGACGACAAGGTCAATTTTTTTTGAAGTGACCTTTTGCAGATAAAATTTAAGATCCATAAAATTGTCGAATGTCCTGAATCCAGGTTTCAGCTCAACAAATATATCAATGTCACTCTTTCCTTTATGTTCATTTCTTACATAAGATCCAAAGACTGCTATATCAGTTACACCATATTTTTCAGACAACGTTATTTTGTTATCTTTTAAAATTCGTAATATATCTTTTATAGTGAAATTTTTCCCCATTAATAGAATGCCTTTTATTCTAAATTCTTAATAAAGTATAACAAAATTCAAGAAATGATAGTAATTTAATGAGCTATCTTACGAGTGGAGATTTCCCTTGATTTTTTGCTTTTGTATTTATGAAAATGACCTTCTTATGAAAAAGAAAGGCAAAAAAAGAGGCAGACCATCAAGAAATGAAGAAGTTATATACTGCATTGAAATAGTGGATTGGGAGTTGGATTATTCTTTTTCGATCGATTTTTAAAAGCAAGTTACTGGCGTGCCATGTACCGTATGGTACATGGCGGGAGTGGTAAACTCCGCTACGCTACGCTTACCTTGTGGTAAACTTCACCCCGTTACGCTTACCTCAGATTATTTTTTCTCTCACGATTAAACTTCTCCAAGGCCTCTTTAAAGTAATTTGAAATCAATCTCTTTTTCATGAATGCTTTACCAGAACTCGATTTTAGATAAACTTCAAATCTTTTAGCCTCTCTTTCTTCAGAAAAGGCTAAATAAGTCTCTAACACCCAAGGAGCATATCTTTTGCTATAACCATAATTTTGTGGATTGTTGTGTTGAGCAAGTCTAGACTTTAAATTTTTTGTATAGCCTATATAAATTGCCCCTTGATTTTTAGTACTTTTCAAAATATATGTGTAAAACATTTTTTATTAAGCCAATTAAGCGAAGTTTATATAGTAAGCGAAACGTTAATGGTAAACTCCGCTTTGCTCCGCTTACCTTTTAGCGTGGAATTATGATAACTATGCGTAGCTATAGCGAAGTATAGTGGCGGGAGTGTGTGGGAATCGAACCCACCCTGCCCGCTTTTGGCAGGCAACACTGGATTTGAAGTCCAGGAGGGACACCAGAACCCTATGCACTCCCATAAATTTAAAAATTCCAATTACCAAATCCCACATTACTATCTTTTTTTGATATCGTAGCATGGATATTATCTGAATCTTTGGTACCTGGAATCTGGTTATTGCCCTCTTTAGTATATTAAGGTCCTATTTAAGTGTCAAACATATGAAAAACTTTCTTCACCGTGGTAAACTGATTTTGTGATATATCTGAATAACAAACTTGTTCCCGAAACAGAGGCTAAAGTCTCTGTTTTTGATCACGGTTTTCTCTATGGCGACGGTGTTTACGAAACGCTGAGGGCATATAAAGGTATAGTCTTCAAGATTGATGAGCATATAGAACGCCTCTTCCGTTCCGCATCCATGATTAATCTCAAGATACAGAAAACATCTTATATGATAAAACAGGCTGTTTACAAGACACTAAAAACGAACAGACACCATGAAGCATATATAAGAATCAGTGTATCAAGGGGCCCTGGTCCTATAGGCTTAGACCCTGAACTCTGTCCAAAACCTACGATTGTAATAATCTCCAGGGCATTAAAAGAATATCCAAGAAGTTATTACCAAAAAGGGGTAAAGGTGGCAGTAGTTGATGTGAGAAGAAATTTCAAAAAGGCACTAAACCCAAAAATTAAATCCTTTAATTTTTTAAATAATATCCTCGCCAAGATTGAGTCAAAAGAAAAAGGCGCGTATGAGGCACTAATGCTGAATTACAGGGGTTATGTTGCAGAAGGAACAATAACAAATATTTTTTTTGTAAAAAACAACATTCTCTGCACCCCTGCGCCTGATGTGGGAATTTTAGACGGTATAACGAGGAGAATAATCCTTGACTCCGCAAAAGAACTGAAGATTAAAATTAAAGAGGGGAGATTTACCCGCAAGGATATGTATAGTGCCCAGGAAGTTTTTATCTCTAATACAACACTGGAGGTTATGCCGGTAACTAAAGTCGATAATACAAAAATAGGCAGGGGAATCGGAAAAATCACCACACTGCTGCGTTCGGCGTACAGGAGAAAAGTTTCAGATTATATAAAACGCAATGGACGACCAACCTAATATCGCAAAATTCATTGACCATACTCTTTTAACACCTACAGCAACAGAAACCGAGATCAATAAGCTCTGTGACGAGGCAAAAAAATATGGATTTTTCTCTGTCTGTGTACATCCGTTTTTTATAAAAAACGCTGCAGAAATGCTCTCGGGAACTGATATTAAGCTTACAACAGTAATAGGGTTTCCACTCGGGATGACTCTCACTCAAGTAAAGGTATACGAGTCCATTGAAGCAGTCCTTGCAGGTGCTGATGAACTGGACATCGTCATTAACTTAGCCGAAGTAAAGGCACATAACTGGGAAGCTGTAAAAAAGGAAACTTCGGATTTAATCACAGCCACACCAGGGGTGATCCATAAAATAATAATTGAGACTCATTACCTCTCAGACAGTGAAAAAATAAAGGCATCCCTCACAGCTATGGAGGCGGGGGCTGAATTTGTTAAAACCTCTACCGGTTTTGCCCCTTCCGGTGCAGAGATTATAGATGTTGCAATGATAAAAGATGCTACAAAAGCAAAAATAGGCATAAAAGCGGCAGGAGGCATCAAAACCTTAAAAGATGCTTTAAGTTTTATTAAAGCAGGAGCCACAAGAATAGGCACAAGCTCAGGAGTGGTCATAATGCGGGAGCTCCATCTAACTCTTGAAAAAACATAGAAAAATTGCTAAAGTAACGTTCTATAATACATCTGTATTACTCACAGTGAGAGAGAAAAACTCATGTCTGAACTTGATAAATTAAGAGAGCAAATCGATAAATGGGATGAAAATATCCTTGAATTATTGAATAAAAGGACCAAAGTTGTCCTTAAAATAAAAAAGGCAAAAGAGGCAAAACATTTAAATCGCCATTCTCCAGAAAGGGAAAAACATATACTGGAAAGGCTGAAAAAACTGAATACCGGCCCCTTCCCTAATGATGCACTTTACACAATATACAGGGAAATTTTATCTGCATCGCTCTCTATAGAACAACCTTTAAAAATAGCATACTTAGGTCCTTCTGCAACCTTTACCCATCTTGCCGCACAAAGGAAGTTCGGCTCTTCAGCACACTACCTGCCCAAAACTACTATAAAAGCTGTATTTGAAGCTGTTTACAGAGAAAATGCACAGTATGGAGTTGTCCCTATTGAGAATTCAACTGAGGGTATGGTGAATTACACCCTTGATATGTTTATGGATTCAGATTTAAAGATTTCTTCAGAGATAATGCTTGAGATATCTCATAACCTCTTATCAAAAACCGGCACTATACATAATATCAAAAAAATCTATTCTTACCCTCAGGCAACTGCTCAATGCAGGGGCTGGCTTGAACAGAATTTACCGGGAATCCCGATCATTGAGGAAGTGAGTACCGCAGCTGCTGCCAGGCGCGTTTCAGAGGATTCTACTTCTGCTGCTGTTGCGAGTGAACTTGCTGCAACTGTCTATAATCTTAAATTCGCAAAAAGAGGCATAGAAGACCATAAGTACAATTATACACGCTTTCTTGTAATCGCAAAGGATTTCCCTGCAAAAACCGGCAAAGACAAAACATCAATCATGTTTTCCATAAAAGATAAGGTCGGAGCACTCTATTCAATACTTAAGCCATTTGCAAAACATAAAATAAATCTCACTAAAATAGAATCAAGACCGTCCAAAAGAAAGGTGTGGGAATATATATTTTTTGTAGACATGGTAGGTCACATAGAAGACAGAAACGTGAAAAAAGCAGTTAATGAAGTTAAAAAAGAGTGTCTCTATCTCAAGGTCCTTGGGGCGTACCCGCCTGCTGAATAAAAAAACAGGATTTAAGGGTATAGGAGTCAAAGATTCAAGTGACTGAAAAAATCTCTAACACATTATTTATAAAAAATAAATAATTCATCACTTGAACCCTCGAATCCCGAAAAGGGACGTTTTCCCAACGGGACTTTACGTCCTTAAACCCTTTTAGTCTCTTTATGATACAAGCTCCTGAACATATTAAAACTATCAAACCCTATATCCCGGGCAAACCACTCAAGGAACTGGAAAGAGAACTGGGAATCAGGGATTCAATAAAGCTTGCCTCTAATGAGAATCCACTGGGACCATCACCCCTTGCGATTAAATCCTTACGCAAAGGTCTCCGTGATATAAACAGATATCCTGACGGAAGCTGTTATTATCTTAAAAATGCCTTAGCTGAACAATCAGGATTAAGCCCTGAAGAAATTATAGTCGGCAACGGTTCCAATGAAATAATTGAACTGGCGGTAAGGACATTTCTCAGCCCCGGTGAAGAGGCAATAATGGGACACCCTTCATTCATAGTTTATTCGATGATTGTCCAGGCAGCACAGGGGAAAAACGTGATCGTTCCGCTGAAAAACCACCGTCATGACCTTGATGCCATGGCATCCGGAATAACAGAAAAAACAAAGATTATTTTTATAGCATCTCCCAATAACCCAACGGGCACAATACATACAAAGCGCGAGATGGATTCCTTTATGAAAAAGGTTCCTGAAGGAATACTGGTTATTGTTGATGAAGCATATTATGAATATGTCGTTTCTTCAGATTATGCAGATTGCATGAACTACTGTAAAGAGAGCAGAGATATACTCATACTAAGGACCTTCTCTAAAATATACGGTCTTGCAGCGCTCAGAATAGGTTATGGGTTTGCAAAGAACTCAATAATTTCAGAAATGAATAAAGTGCGGCAGCCTTTTAATGTAAACTATTTGGCACAAACAGCGGCACTCGCAGCACTGGAAGATGAAAATCATATTACAAAAACAAGAAAAATAAACGAAAGAGGAAAGAAGTACCTTTTCAGAGAATTAAAAGCTATGAACATCAATTTTATTCCAACTGAGGCAAATTTTATATATATTATGTTCGAGGACAATAGGGCCTTTCAAATATATAATGACCTCCTGAAACGAGGTATTATTGTAAGACCCATGGGGCCTCGAGAAATACGGGTAACAATCGGGCTTCCCCGAGAAAATAAAAGATTGGTAGAAACACTAAAAACCGTGATGCGTAATGTGTAATATGTGATGAACGAATACATACTATACATGAGTCATTCCATAGTACATATTTTGTCAACATAGGAGGCTGTAATGGATATCATAGTAATGAGGCCTGGAGCTACTTCCAAAGACCTTCGTAATATCGTTAAAAAGCTTGAACATAAAGGTTTTAAAGCCACCATCTCCAAAGGTACAGAAAGAACAGTTATTGGTGTTATTGGTGATACATCAAAGGTTACCGAAGAGGAAAGCAGTTCCTTTGAGACAATGCAGGGCGTTGAAAAAATTCATCGTATCATCAAGCCGTATAAACTCGCAAGTAAAGACTTTAAACCTGAACAAACAAAGATTAAAATTGGGAAAAATATCATCGGCGGGAAAAAATTGCACATTATTGCAGGACCATGTGCTGTGGAGAACATGTCCACCTTCTTGAAAATTGCCCAGGAAGTTAAACACGCAGGTGCAACATTTATAAGAGGAGGTGCTTATAAACCAAGAACTTCACCTTACAGTTTTCAGGGACTTGGCGAAAAAGGACTGGAATTTCTTGCAGAAGCAAGCAAAATAACGGGTTTGCCTGTTGTTACAGAAATCATGGACCCGAGAGATATTGATGTTATTCTTAAATATGCTGATGTAATTCAAATAGGAGCACGAAACATGCAGAATTTCAGGCTCCTGCAGGAAGTTGGTTCGTATAGCAAACCTATAGTGTTAAAGAGGGGACTCTCCGCAACGCTGAAAGAGCTTCTCATGGCAGCTGAATACATTATGGCACAGGGGAGGAATAACAAGGTCATCCTCTGTGAAAGAGGCATAAGGACATTTGAAACAGAAACAAGGAACACCCTTGATATAAATGCGGTGCCTGTTTTAAAAAAACTCACTCACCTGCCGGTTATTGTTGATCCAAGCCACGGGACCGGCAAATGGAATCTCGTTGCGCCAATGGCAAAAGCAGCAATTGCAGCAGGCGCTGACGGTCTTATGATTGAAGTCCATACGAACCCTCAAGAAGCGCTGTCTGACGGGGAACAATCATTAAAACCGAAAAAGTTCAAAATCCTTATGAGGGAATTAAAGGCTGTCGCAAAGGCGGTGGGAAGGGAAATGTGAAGAAGCGTGAAAAGCGGGAAACGATGGAAGGCGGGAAAGGGCTCAAGCGAGAGGGGCGTGAAAGGATGTAAGGCGAGAAAGAAGAAAACAAGTAAGCAGGAAGCAGCACAAAAGTAAGGAGTAGGCAGTAAGGAGTAGGCAGTAAGGAGTAAGCAGCGGGAAAAGCGAGAAAGGTCGGAATCGACCTGTCTGCCGACAGGCAGGCTCGTACCGAGATGTAAGGCGGGAAATAAAAGATAGTAAGCAGTCAACAGTGAACAGTAACCGGTAAACGGTAAGCGTGAAATGCGGGAAACGATGTAAGGCGTGAAAGGGAAAGACAGCAAGCAAGAAAAAGCAAGGAGTAAGCAGTAGT
>DAOVVO010000064.1 GCA_030637135.1 Nitrospirota bacterium | reverse complement strand
CATACTTTCTAACCGTTTTCTAACGAACCAGTGTCAAATACCATAAAACAATGTCAACTCTCTTTTCTTTTGATACCACGTAAGGCATTGATAGGTTTATAATTCTTACCAATGCCTTATAGTGGTTTATTCTTTTAAATCGGCTCATAACCCGAAGGTCGTAGGTTCAAATCCTACCCCCGCTACCATTTAGAATTAAGGACTTAGGGATTTTTCTGAGTCCTTTTTTCTTTAAGTCTCAAAAAGTCTCAAACATAAGAAAATACCACGTAGAGCTATAATAATGATATGAACAGGGTAACGCTTGGTAGAACCGGCATTGAAGTGTCAAAACTTGGAATAGGAACCGGCACTGCACATCCCTCAGGTCATTGTGCTCAGGCATTGATGGAAAGAGAGAAACTCGCAGAGCTTCTTGTTTTTGCTTTTGATCATGGTATAAACTTCTGGGACACTGCAGTTCAGTACGGGACATACCCTCACATCAGGGAGGCATTAAAGCACGTAAAACGTTCAGATGTTGTGATTACGACAAAATTGTTATCCACTCATAAAAAAGATACAATCAGGGATTTTAATGATTCCCTTAGAGCACTCAATGTTGACTATATTGATGTGTGTCTGCTTCATGGAATAAAAACAGAGCGTGAACTAAAAACAAAACTCAATGCACTTGATACTTTACTTGAGTTAAAAAGGGAAGGGAAGGTTCGTGCTGTAGGCCTGTCTTCTCACGGGATAAGTGCCTTACAAGCTGTCACAAAGCTTCCTGAAATTGAATTAGTATGGGTGAGGTTAAATTTTGCTGGAATCTGTATGGACTCCTGTAGTCTTAATATTTATGATCAACGTGCGTCAATTTCATGGATTAAAAAAACTGCACAACATCTTCTTCCCGAGAGGATTCGAACAGCTGTACGTCCCAAACCTGAATCACAACTGATATCAACGGATGATCGTCAAGCAGTGGAAGATACGGTGAGGATAATACATTCTCAGTCAAAAGGTGTTGTCGGAATGAAGGTGTTAGCTGAAGGTCAACTCAAAGATGATGCACAGAGGTCGCTAAGATATGTAAGGGATCTCCCTTACGTGGATTCATTTATTATTGGAATGCTGAATAAAGATGAGATTGTAGAAAATTGTAAAACAGCGGATGTCAATAGTGAACTGTGAGCAAAAAATTTTTGCTCATAAAAATTTTTTCTGTATTATTTAAAATTATGGACAATATTTTTCAGAGATACTAACGGTTATCTGCAATTCAAATCGTGACCGTCAATTTTTAGTAATGTTAAACGTGATGACCTGTAAGTGAAAAGAACTAACTCAAATGTTGATACGTTCGGCAGCACACAAACCCTACCTTTTAGGGTAGGGAAAATACAGGTATTGCTCAGTATCAACCCTGAGCAAACCCCGACTGCTTGCACTGAGGGAAGTCGAAGGGTTAAGTCGGGGACAGTCGAATGGGTTGACTTTTAAATTTACCTCAGAATACAACATTTCAAATTGATACACACAATGGTTTCTATCGTAAATATTTTTTTCTTGATGTCGCTTCCTAATTTGTTATACTTTAGGTTATGTTTGCATCATTTTCAATTTTAATTTGTATCCAATCAAAAAAATAAAAAAATGATACGTGATAAGAGGAAGTTTGAAAGATTTAAAATTTTGCTTAATTTAGAGATAAAGCCGACAAAAGTGGCAACCGAGTATCTATTTGGAATAATAAGAAATTTTTCTCAGGAAGGATTTAGTTTTGTGTCAGAAAAGTTTGAGCTTGAACCGGGGGAAAACATGGAGTTAAGATTAAAGCATCCTCTGAGAAATAATTTTATTTTTGCTTTTGGTGAAATCATATGGAAGAGGGAAGTTAATAATAGGTGCGTTGCAGGATTAAAGCTGAGAGCAATGGATAAAGACGCTAAAGATGAGATTTTAAAATATGCTTATGATAAACAGATAAAGTCAAAAGGAAACTTTTGAAAAAAGTAAGGGATGATAGTAAGAGTTTCTCACGTATGATATTTTTTAAGATTCTTATATTCTGTTTATTTCTGGAGATATAATCAGTTTTTTTATATATTTTTATAGCAAATCGTGTGTCTTTTAATAAGTAGTTATTTTTAAAGGATATTTTCTATTAACACCTGTAAGACCCGGGTTTTTTGTAAAGAATATCGACAAAGTATAGTGTTGGAAGATTTTTTTCTACGCAACTCTTACACGATACGTACCGAAAGCAGTTCCTCTCCCCCTTATTTCAAAAAAACAATTGAAAAGAATAAGTTATATATGATAGGCTATAACGCCTATAGTAAGAAGATAATTTTTTTCTTTCTACAGAACTGAAAACACACGTCCATCTAATGTTCTCTTTGTTCAGTGTCCTGAAGTATCAGGATTTAAAGGGAAAGGACGGAGGAAAAACTGGGGAGGTATATATGATAGTCACAATGAAAGAACTGCTTGAGTCAGGTGTCCATTTTGGGCATCAGGTGAAACGATGGAATCCGAAAATGAAGAGATTCATATTCGGAGAGCGAAACGGCATACACATTATTGATCTTCAGAAAACTTCAAAAATGCTGGATGATGTCTATAATTTTATTAAGGATGTTTCAAGCAAGGGCGAGGCTGTTCTTTTCGTAGGAACCAAAAAACAGTCGCAAGACGTAATTTCCGAAGAAGCACAGAGAGCAGGGTCATTTTTTGTGAATCAACGCTGGCTGGGAGGTGTGCTCACAAATTTCAAAACAATCAGGCTCAGCATAGAAAAATTGAAGAAAATTGAAAAAATGAAGGAAGATGGTACATATGATCTTCTCACTAAAAAAGAGGTAGCTAAATATGAGAGTGAGAGATTGCGTCTTGAGAAAAACCTCGGTGGCATTAAAGAGATGTCCAGTCTTCCCGGAGCTGTATTTGTTGTTGACCCTAAGAAAGAAACCATAGCTGTTGCCGAAGCCAGGAAACTTTTAGTTCCGGTTGTTGCCCTTGTTGACACTAATTGTGACCCTGATGAAATAGACCACATTATTCCGGGCAATGATGATGCTATACGGGCAATAAAACTGATAACCTCTAAAATTGCTGATGCAGTCCTTGATGGTAAAAATATTTTCGATAAGGCTCTTCTCGAAGAATCGAGTCTCCAACAAGAGGCCGCTGAGAAAAAAGCTGTGGAAGAAAAGATAGCAGAAGAAGGGGCACAGGAGAAACAAACACAATGAATATAACGTCAGATGTTATAAAAGAATTGCGTGACCAGACAGGGGTTGGTTTAATGGACTGCAAAAAGGCGCTCTCAGAGGCAGGGGGCAACCTTGAAAAGGCAATAGATATATTAAGAAAGAAAGGTCTTGCGCTGGCAGCCAAAAAAGCCAGCAGAGAGGCTTCTGAAGGAGTAATAGGCTCATATATCCATATGGATAAAATAGGGGTGCTTGTAGAGGTAAATTGTGAAACAGATTTTGTAGCCATGACTGATGCATTCAGGGAGCTCGTTAAAAATATAGCCATGCATATCGCCGCATCAAGTCCTGCTTACTTAAAAAGGGAGGATGTCCCTTCTGATGTCATAGATAAAGAAAAGAGTATTTATAGCGCACAGATAAAAGACAAACCTCTACATATAGTGGAAAAAATAGTTGAGGGAAAGCTTGAGAAATTCTATACGGACACCTGCCTCATGGATCAGGTATTTATAAAAGACCAGGAACAGAAGAAAAGAGTGAAAGACATCGTCACAGAAACTGTAGCCCGGCTTGGTGAGAACATTATCGTTAAGCGCTTTGTACGGTTTCAGCTTGGAGAAAAGAAGACTATCGATGAAACATAAATATAAAAAGGTTCTTTTAAAATTGAGCGGCGAAGCCTTTATGGGTAAAAAGGACTATGGAATTGATCAGAAAATTGTCCAGTACATATCGAAGGAAATTGAGGATGTTTCTTCTAGTGGAGTGCACCTTGCTATAGTTATTGGTGGTGGCAATATCTTCCGCGGACTTGAGGCGAGCGCTGAAGGTATTGAAAGAACTACTGCCGATTACATGGGCATGTTAGCAACGGTACTGAATGCCCTTGCTCTCCAGAATGCGCTTGAACACCACGGCATCGAAACAAGGGTGTTGTCAGCTATAGAGATGCGTGAGCTTGCTGAACCATATATTAGAAGGAGGGCAGTGAGGCACCTTGAAAAAGGGAGAGTTGTTATCTTTGCAGGCGGGACGGGAAATCCATATTTTACCACTGATACCGCGGCTGCACTCAGAGCATTAGAAATAGGGGCACAGATAATACTGAAGGCAACAAAGGTGGAGGGTGTGTACAGCAGTGACCCCTTGAAAAACACACGTGCAAAGAAATTTTCAGAAATTACCTATATTGATGTCCTTAAAAAAGGGCTTAAAGTAATGGATTCCACAGCTGTTTCTTTATGTATGGATAATCACATCCCGATTATCGTTTTCAACTTGATGGGGAAGGGTAATATTAAAAATATCTTAAGGGGCAAAAAAATCGGTACATTGGTCAAGGGGTAGTGTTTCTATGCAGGCAGACGTAAAAAAAAGGATCGTAAATAAAATGGATAAAGCAATTGAGACCTTAAAAAGGGAGATCGCGGGGATAAGGACAGGACGTGCGTCATTGTCTATTTTTGAAGGGATAACGGTTAGCTATTATGATGTATCAACCCCCATTAATCAGGTTGCGACTATGGCTATTCCAGAAAGCAGGTTGATCACAATACAGCCATGGGATCCAAAATTAATACCTGAAATAGAGAAAGCCATTTTGAAATCAGAACTGGGGTTAAATCCCACCAGTGACGGAAAGATTATAAGGATAGCAATTCCGCCACTTACTGAAGAACGAAGGAAGCAAATCATAAAGCAGTTACACAAAAGGGTTGAGGAATCAAAGGTAACAATACGAAATATCCGTCGTGATTTTAATGACGAAATTAAGAGACTTGAAAAAGAAGAACATGTAAGTGAAGACGAAACCAAGAGAACCCTGGATGAGATACAGAAATTAACTGATTCTTATATAAAGAGGACTGACGAAATTAAAGCACATAAAGATACTGAGTTAATGGAAGTGTGAAAACAGAGAGATCCTCAATCAGAAATACTGAACAAGATAAGTGGTAAAGTAACAGGGTGTTACAGTGAGAAAGTAATTCGGATTTCAACTCCGTGACGCTCTTGAGAATCTTTCAGTTATCAAAGCACGATTTATATGTGAAGTACCGTTTTTTTAAAAGTGTTCATAAATAAAGGAGGGAGACCGCATGGCCATTCGCGTAGGTATTAACGGATTTGGAAGAATTGGAAGGAATTTCTTAAGGACGTGTATCGGAGAGTCTGAAATTGATATTGTTCTCCTGAATGACCTTACCAATGCAAGAACATTAGCTCATCTTTTAAAATACGATTCAGTCCACGGAATTTTTAAAGCTGATATTGAAGCACGAGAAAACAGCATTATTGTAAACGGTAAAGAGATAACAGTAAGTGCCATTACAGACCCTGAGCAACTTCCATGGAAAGACATGAAGGTCGATATAGTGCTTGAATCAACCGGTCGATTTGTGGACAGAGGAGGATCTTCAAAACACCTGAGTGCTGGAGCAGGGTGGGTTATAATATCAGCGCCGGCCAAAGAGCCAGATGTTACCATCTGTCTCGGAGTAAATGAAGAAACCCTTGATGTTTCAAAACACAAGATTATATCCAATGCATCGTGCACGACAAACTGCCTTGCTCCACTTGCAAAGGTAATTGATCAGAAATTTACCATCAAACGAGGGCTTATGACTACTATCCATTCATATACGAATGACCAGCGAATACTTGACCTGCCTCACAAAGACCTCAGGAGGGCGAGGGCAGCAGCACTTTCCATGATACCGACAACTACTGGCGCCGCCAGGGCGGTTGGGCTTGTATTGCCACAGTTAAAAGGCAGGATGGACGGCATGGCAATAAGGGTCCCCACTCCTAATGTATCTCTTGTTGATCTTGTAGTTGACGTTGAAAAACAAACAACTACTGAAGCAGTAAATGCAGCCCTGAAAGAAGCGTCGAACGGTCCCCTCAAAAATATACTCGCATATTCAGAGGAACCTCTTGTTTCTGTAGACCTTAACGGTAACCCACATTCATCAATTGTAGATGCAACGATTACCAAGGTAATCGAAGGAAGCATGGTAAAAGTGCTCTCATGGTATGATAATGAGTGGGGTTACAGTTGTCGTATTAGAGATTTAATGTTCTATATCAACGAAAAGAGGTAGAAATTTATGGGAAATAATTTATCAGTGCCCATCAAGGGCGTTATCAATAAACTCTCTTTAAGAGATATTGATATTAAAGAAAAACGTCTTTTCATACGAGCTGATTTTAACGTTCCCATAGATGAGAACCTGAATATCACGGATGATAGAAGGATTCGCTCTACACTACCGACCATAAATTATGCCGTTGATGAGGGCGCAAAAGTAATTCTTGCCTCGCATTTAGGAAGACCCAAAGGCAGTACGGATAAGCGCTACAGTTTAGGCTCTGCCGCAAAACGGCTTCAACGCTTGATTAAAAAAGAGGTATTGTTTCTGCCGGACTGCATTGGCCCAAAAGTTGAAGATGCAGTGAGCAAGATGGCAGAAGGTGATATCATATTGCTTGAAAACTTAAGGTTTCATGAAGAAGAGACCAAAAATAGTGAAGAGTTCAGCAAATCACGTGCCAAATTAGCTGATTACTATGTCAATGACGCTTTTGGAGCTACTCACAGGGTACATGCTTCTATAGTTGGCATCCCGAAATTTCTCCCTTCTGTCGCAGGGTTTCTGTTACTGAAAGAGATAGAATACCTCAAGGGCGCAGTAGATAACCCGGTGAGACCTTTTGTGTCGATATTGGGTGGTGCAAAAGTCTCCGGTAAAATAGGTGTCCTTGAAAATATTAAGAGTAAGGTTGATAAGGTAATAGTTGGTGGAGGAATGGCGTATACCTTCTTAAAGGCAATGGGTTACGTTGTTGGGGATTCTCTTGTGGAAGAGGACATGCTGGATTTTGCTCATAATATTATGAAGAAACTTATTTCAAATGGAATAAAGTTTTACCTCCCGGTAGATTGTATTATTGCACAGAGTTGTGACCATGGAGCTGAAACGAAAATTGTTCCGGTTCAGGAGATACCAGAAGGCTGGAGGGCGCTTGATATTGGTCCTGCTTCAGTCAAGCTGTTTACAGTGGCGCTGTCGAACGCGAAGACCATATTGTGGAATGGTCCAATGGGAGTATTTGAAATAGATGCCTTTTCACGTGGGACGTTTGCGATTGCACATGCTGTTGCAGATGCATATGCACTCACAATTGTAGGAGGAGGCGATACTGACCTGGCTGTTAACAGGGCAGGCGTCTCCGAGAGTGTATCGTTTATTTCGACCGGAGGTGGTGCAGCATTGGAACTTTTGGAAGGGAAGAATTTACCGGGGCTTGTTGCACTTACGGATAAAAAATAAAATTTAAAAATCAACCCATTCGACTATACCCGACTTAACCCTTCGACTTTGCTCAGGGCAATCAGTCGGAGTTTGGACTTCGGCTGAGCTCGGGCCGAAGGCTCAGTCGAAGCCATACTGAGCGGCACCTGTATTTTCCCT
>DAOVVO010000037.1 GCA_030637135.1 Nitrospirota bacterium | reverse complement strand
GATGAAACTGCGAAGGATGAAAAGTGGGAATCCAGACACCGTCCCTGCGAAAGCAGGGAACTAATAAAGGACTGGGTTCCTGCTGGAGTATATCCCTGCGGAGGCAGAGGCAGGCATTACCAGGAAGTTTTTTAAAATAATTTATATACCCTGCAGCTCAGGAACGAGTCTCGGCACGAGACGCAACGACGCAACGACGTACCGACTTGCTGAAGGGTGATTAATTTATTGAGAGTTTTTCTCCAGGGCTTCGGCAAGTCGAATAAAGTCTTTAATACTGAGAGACTCTGGCCTGAGTTGTGAATCGATCCCGGTTTTAGGAAGCGTCTCTTTTATTCCTTTAAAAGACCTGAGACTGTTGAGTATAGTCTTTCTCCGTTTGGAAAAAGCGGTTTTTACAACCCTTAAAAAAAACTCTTCATTTTTTATTTTATAATGCGGCTGTGCATAGACCGAAAAATGGATAACTGCAGAATCAACCTGGGGTGGGGGAGAAAATGCTCCTTTTGAAACGGTGAACTTTATCTCGGGTTTTGTATGGAGCTGGGTGGTAATAGAAAGAACCCCGTAATCCTTACTGCCGGGAGATGCTGTAATTCTCCGTGCAACTTCTTTTTGCATGAGCAGTGTCATAGAAGGAATCCGTTTCTTAAATTCTAAGAGTCTGAACAGAAGGGGCGTAGTTATGTAATATGGTATATTAGCGACAACCTTGAATTTTCCTTTGATTGTCTCATAAGGGAACCTGAGTGCATCAGCGTTTATTACCACTACATTTGGTCTCATTGCAATTGATTCTCTGAGTTTTTCAATTAATTTCCTGTCAATTTCTATGGCGATAACTTTTTTAACATGTTCTGCGAGGAGCCGTGTCATGATTCCGGTGCCAGGGCCTATCTCAATGACCGTATCTCTGGATGTCACCATACTGCAGGCTATTATTTTTTTTATAATCCGTTTATTAAAGAGAAAATGCTGTCCAAAACGTCTTTTCATAAAAAATTCTGTACTTGAGAGCACTGAATTTTATTGAATGTTTTTAAATAGTTGGATTTTTTAGCCTCTGGGGTGATGGTCTTTATGTATTTTTTTAAGCCGTTCAGATGTAACCTTTGTATAAATCTGAGTTGTTGATATGTCAGCATGTCCGAGCATTTTTTGAAGTGCCCTTAAATCTGCCCCACCGTTTAAGAGGTGGCTCGCGAAACAATGTCTGAGAGTATGTGGAGAGACATCAAATGGCAGGTCTTTGGAATACAACTTTATTAACTGCCACACCCGCTGTCTTGTCATGGGTTTCCCGCCCTTTGCAATTATCAGATTCTGAATGTTTTTATTCTTAAGGAGTAGCGGTCTTAATTCCTGTATGTATTGTTGTATTATTCTCATTGCCCTTTCATTCATAGGAACTATTCTCTCTTTTGACCCTTTTCCCATGACAGTAACAAATCCCGCCTCAAAATTAATGTCATTTAATTTCAGGTTTATTATTTCGCTTGCTCTTAAACCTGAGGAGTACATGAGTTCGAGTATTGCCTTATCCCTTAACGAAAGTTTCTTGTCTTTTGGTTTTTCCAACAGAGAAAAGACATCCTCAATCCCTAGAATTCGCGGTAGATGTTTCCATCCTTTTGGGGCGATGAAATTTTCAAGCGGGTCATCTTCTATTAACCCTTCTGAGAGCATGAAACCGCAGAGTCCCTTTATGGATGCAATATTACGTGCTATGGTTGGTGTTTGATTGCCGTTATCCCTGAGATAATTCAAATAAGAGGTGATGTCGTTCCTCGTAAAACCAGCTATTTCCTTACCCTTTTCTTTAAGGTATTTTTGAAACTTATTCATATCATTTTTATAAGCCATTATTGTATTTGCAGAAAGTCCTTTTTCAACGGTAAGGTAATTTAGAAATCTTTCAACAGGGTTTATCATTTACTTCACAGGATACATGAAGCAGGATACAGGATTCAAGATGGATTATAGAGAATGTGGGAACCTGGATGCAGGGCGAGTTATAGGATAAGGTTCTCTCTATTCGTCAACCCATGTCTGATATCAAACTCAAAATATCACGTTATAGTATTCGTCGAAGCCCTCGCAACAAAATTCTTTCCGGCGCTCATGTATCATGAAAATATCTTTTTCATACTATAATTAGTATTTGTTTATTCATAATGCCACAAAATATAGGAAAAAGATGAAACAATGTTTTTTTACTTGACAGTTAATTTGCATTTCCCTATACTGGTGGTTAAAAGTGGTAAGAAGTGGAGGGAAAAGTGCCTCATTTCTATGGCAAATACTATTACACCTTAGATTCAAAAGGCCGCACTTTAATACCACCTGCTTTTAAAGAAATCCTTTCTTCCAATTATAGCCCAAGATTAGTTTTTGTCAATGATGTATTTGATAAATGTCTGTGCGCATACCCTGTTGAAGAGTGGCACAAGCTCGTGGAGCAGGTAAAAGGAATGCCGCAAACATCAGATGCTGTTAAATACTTCCGGCGCAGGGTTATTGGTTCAGCTGTGGAATGTGATATAGATAAGCAGGGCAGGGTGCTTATTCCTTCTGCCCTGAGAGTCGATGCACACTTAAATAATGAAAATGAAATAGTCCTGGTAGGACAGGGACTCACCATAGAAATCTGGGATAAAAATGAATACGAGGGTGTCGCAGACCCATCGAAGCTTGATGAGGATACAGTAAGTAAATATAAAGAGCAGTTAGCGAACCATGGCCTGTAATGGAACCTGTTCATATACCGGTTCTGCTGGAGGAAGTTTTGGAAGGCATGAGAGTTAAGAGTTCGGGTGTTTATGTAGACGGTACCGTAGGTCCCGGGGGTCACGCTGAGGGTATTCTGAGGAAATGCAAGGGATGTACGTTAATCGGGATAGATCAGGACCCGGAGGCACTGAAAATAGCAACGGAGAGATTAAGAGGGTACAATGTTCACCTTGAACACGACAGATTTTCACATATGAAGGAAGTAATTAACCGTTTAGGCTATACACGAGTTGATGGTGTGCTTCTTGATTTAGGGGCTTCATCCTTACAACTTAAATCTAAAGGGAGGGGATTTAGTTTTTTAAAGGATGAGCCCCTTGATATGAGGATGGACAGGAGCCAGAAGCTTACAGCGTTTACTATAGTTAATGAATATTCTGAAAAAGACCTTGCGAATATTTTCTGGCAATACGGAGAAGAAAGAATGAGCAGAAAAATAGCACGGGCTATCGTTTATGCACGGGAGAAGAAACAGATTAGTACGTGCAGGGAACTGTCCGGGATAATTGAAAAGGCTGTAGGAAGAAAGGGCAGGATTCATCCCGCTACAAAGACATTTCAATCACTGAGGATTGAAATAAATAAGGAGCTTATGGAACTGTCCGTAGGAATAAATGCCGGAGTAAACATTCTTAAAAGAGGAGGAAGATTTTGTGTTCTGTCATATCATTCACTTGAGGACAGGATTGTAAAACACTCTTTTAAAGAATTTAAACAGAAAGGACAAGTTTCAATAATTACCAAGAAGCCGTTGGTTGCCAAAAAAGAAGAACAACGTTTAAATCCGTCATCAAGGAGTGCAAAATTCAGGATAGCTGAAAAATTATGACAAAAAGGCGACTTAAAAAGGACAAGAGATGGGCTGTCATAAGATTTTGTTTTTTTGCTTATATATTTATGGGTATATTCGCACTCATATGTCTGAGGACAAAGGTGGTTAGCCTTGAATACGAATTAGGACAGCTTGAAAATCAGAAAATAGAACTTATGAGAGAAACACAGAAGCTTTCAGCAGAAAGGGCGAGCATCTACTCAGTGGGGAAAATCGAAAAAGTTGCATCAAAAAAACTTGGCATGGGTTTTCCAGAAAGAGAAAGAGTTTTCTTTGTCGAGAGAACAGAAGGGCCAGCCCCCTACAGGGCGTCTGTAAAATCAGACACAAATAATGATTCATCAGGCCGAAAACGCTTGAAAAAGATTAATGGGATATGGGAGTGAAATGATCATTATTAGACTATGGGATGAAGATTAAGTAAGGACTCGGGAGGAATAACCAGGAGCTGAAATTTAGTAAGGGGTATCGGGGCATGAGAAATAAAAGAAAAAAGATTACCGGGAAAAAACTCTGGGATGAAAATTTTGAAAAGATACGGCTCGATAAAAGCAAAAAAAGGGCTGTAATAATCCGCACGATTATATTTTTCTGTTTTTCTGCAATTTTTATTCGACTTGTTGTCCTTATGGTTTTTGATCACGATATGCTTTCCAGAAAGGCAGAACAACAATATCTGAGAACAAGAACTTTAAAAGCGCAGAGAGGCATAATCTGGGACAGAGCAATGAGGCCGTTATCTATAAACATAGAGACTGACTCCCTTTATGCAGTGCCGTCTCAGGTTAACAACGTGAAAGAATTGTCCGTTAAGCTTGCTTCGGTTATCAAAGTATCAGCGAAAAAACTAAACAAAAAATTGTTAATAAAGAAGGATAAAAGTTTTATGTGGCTTGCAAGAAAAATGGATGTTGACACAGCGAACAAAGTCCATAAACTAAAAAAAAATATACATTTCAAGGAAATAGGTATTTTAAGAGAAGCGAAGCGATTCTATCCTAATGGCCACATAGCATCACATGTTGTTGGTTATACAGATATCGATAACGAGGGACTTGGTGGCATCGAGCTTCAATTTAATGATTATATGAAAGGCAGCGCAAGAAAAATATATAGTGGCAAGGATGCGCGTGGACAGAGTCTTTCCGGGGGTATTGAAGAAAGCATATTGGGCGATAACCTTCTGCTCACCATAGATGAGAATCTCCAGAATATAGTTGAAAGGGAGATTGAACATGCTGTTAAAATATGGAAAGCAGAATCAGCTGTGGCAATTATGATGAATCCTGTAACAGGTGAAATACTTGCCATGGCTAACAGGCCTACCTTTAATCCTAATTTCGCCCGTTTCTCGAAAGCACAAAATAGACGGAACAGGACTATTACGGACATCTATGAACCTGGCTCTACATTTAAAATAATTCTGGCTTCAGCATCAATTGAAGAAAAGGCAGTTACACCTCATCAACGATTTGATGTTTCTCAAGGATTCATAAAAGTTCCCGGAGGAATTATCCGGGATGATCACAAATTTAACATATTAACATTTAGTGAAATTATTCAAAAATCTTCAAATGTTGGGGCAGTTCAGATAGGTCTGAAACTGGGGAAGAAGAGATTTTATAAGTATATTAGAAAATTCGGTTTTGGGGAAAAAACAGGAATAAACCTGCCGGGTGAAGTGAGAGGAATCGTGAGAAGCATTAAAAACTGGTCTGGAAGATCACTGGCTGCCCTGTCAATCGGTCATGAGATAGCTGTTACCCCTTTACAAATTCTCCGGGCATATGCCGCTATTGCAAATGGCGGAACATTAATGAAACCATATATCGTTTCTGAAATAATTTCGTCTGAAGGTGAGGTGGTAAAAAGGTTTTCTCCCACAATAGAAAGAAGAGTAATATCTCAAAAAACAGCCAGAATAATAAGCGATATATTGAAAACGGTCGTTGAGGAGGGTGGTACTGCACAGAGTGCGTCTATCATGGGCAATTTAGTGGCTGGAAAAACAGGCACGGCCCAGATCATAGATCCTAAAACGGGCAGGTACTCTAAACATGATTTTATAAGTTCATTTGTTGGTTTTGTCCCTGCGGATAATCCAAAGATTGCGCTGATTGTAATAGTGTATAAACCAAAGGGCTCAAAATACGGGGGTGTGGTAGCAGCACCTGTGTTTAAAAATATTATTGAACATTCGTTTGTATATCTGAATATCCCCATGGAGAGGGGAAAAAATCATGTTATCCTTGTCAGCCAACGCAGTTAGCGATAATGGAACTTGCTGCACCGCACCCTTCAACTATGCCCTGTAACGGGCATATGACTATTGCAGAGCTTTTAAGGAGCATAAAGGTAAAACGAGTTGACGGGTCTCTTGATAAGGCGATAAAAGGATTAGCATATGATTCAAGGCTCGTAAAAAAAGGTTTTCTTTTTGTTGCTATAAGGGGATTTTCAGTTGATGGCCATAATTATTTAAAGGAGTCTATGGACAGGGGAGCAGTAGGTGTGATAGTTGAGAAGGCTGTTTGTCTACAGAATAAAACCACGGTCATTCAAGTCGAGGACAGTAGAAAAGCATTGGCTCTGCTTTCGGCGGTCTTTTATGGAGAGCCTTCGCAAAAATTATCCCTTATTGGTATCACAGGAACTAACGGAAAAACAACCACAGGTTATATTGTGAAGAGTATTCTTGAGGCATGGGGGGAAAAAACAGGTCTTTTAGGTACAATCCAGTATATAACAGGCAAAAAAATTTTAAACGCTCTCAACACAACTCCTGAGTCTCTAGATCTCCAGAGGTATTTAAATGAAATGGTTGATAATGATATTGAGTTCGGAGTTCTTGAAGTATCCTCGCATGCGCTAACGCTTAAAAGGATAGAGGGTTGTGCGTTGAAAGTAGCGGTTTTTACTAATTTCTCTCAGGATCACCTGGATTTTCATAATACTATGCAGAAATATTTTGCCGCTAAAAGCACACTTTTTAAATATCTCAGAAAAGATGGCTTTGCAGTTTTAAACTGGGATGACCCAATGATTAAAAAACTTACAGAAAAGCTGAAGTGCAGGGTGATTACCTGCGGTATTGAAAAAGGGGCACAGGTAAGAGCGGAACATATAACATCGCACGGTACGATGGGGCTTTCCTTTGAGATTCAGACTCCTGATGAAAAATTTGCTGTGAAGTCGGAGCTTATCGGTCGAAATAATGTATATAACATTCTTATGTCAGTGGGCACGGCTTACGCGTTAGGAGTTCCTGTAGAGGCTATGAGCGCAGGAATAAGAGGGATGCGATCTATTGAGGGAAGGTTCGAAAAAGTAGAGGAGGGACAGGAATTTCTGTGCATAGTGGATTATGCACATACAGAGGATGCATTAAAAAAACTGGTAGAAGAATCGAGAATGATAACAAAAGGCAGGATAATAACGGTTTTTGGATGCGGTGGTGATAGGGACAGGGGAAAAAGGCCCAAAATGGGTGCGGTGGCAGCAGATTTAAGCGATATTGTCATTGTCACGTCTGACAACCCAAGAACTGAGGAGCCAATGGAAATAATAGAGGAGATAACAAAAGGTATAAGAAAAGACAATTATATCGTGGAAGTTGACAGAGCAAAGGCCATAGAAAAAGCGGTATCAATGGCTCAGGCAGGCGATACGGTGCTTATAGCAGGCAAAGGACATGAAAATTACCAGGAAATCAAAGGGGTGCGGTATCCGTTCAGCGATAAAAATGTCTTACGAGAGGTACTTAAAGAAAATGGCTATTTTACTGGCAAAAGACATTGTTAAAGCAACAGGAGGCACATTGCTTTTAATGGATAAAAAATATTCAGATGATAGAACATTGAATCATACGTTTCAGGGAGGGTCCATAGATTCACGCACTATCACAGAAGGAGAGATATTTTTTGCCTTAAAAGGTGAGAGATTTGATGGCCACGATTTTCTTAAAGATGCTCTTTTAAAAGGAGATGGGGCTGTTATAGATTCAAAGACACACTATGTGACAGAAGAGAAGATACTCATTTATGTGGAAGACACCCTGAAGGCTTTACAGGATTTAGCACATTTCCTGAGGATGAAAAAGAATATTCCGGTTATTGCCATTACGGGAAGCAACGGCAAAACAACAACGAAAGAAATGACATATGCGATTCTTTCAAAATGTTTTACCGTTCTGAAGAATAAAGGGAATCTTAATAATCATATTGGTTTACCTCTCAGCCTCACGCGTATTGCTCCCGATAATGAGGTTATAGTTCTTGAATTAGGGATGAATGCTCCGGGTGAAATAAAGAGACTCTGTGAAATAGCTGTACCGAGTCATGGTGTTGTTACAAATATAGGGTCAGCACACATAGGTGAGCTCGGCTCTCTTGATGCTATCAGGAGCACAAAGTTTGAAATTCTGAGAGGGCTCGGTGTTGCGATTCTTAATGCTGATGATAATTTTCTGATGCAGGGATATGAGTCAATTAAGATGAAAGAAGGTATCACGTGCAGGTTGATTACTTTTTCAATCAATACAGATTCTCATGTGAGAGCTGAAAATGTTGTAGGAACAGACTATGGAAGCAGTTTTACGTTAAGAATAAAAGATGGGGAAAGCAGAGCGGTAAGATTGAATGTTCATGGATTATTCAATGTTTATAATGCGCTTGCTGCATCTGCTGTTGGTCTTTCACTGGGTGTTCACATTGAGGACATAAAAAACGCGCTTGAGAACTATACATCCTTTCCCATGAGGTTCGAGGTTACTACAAGAGATACTATTACATTAATCAATGATGCTTATAATGCGAACCCATCGTCAATGGAAGATGCATTAAGAGAATTGGTGCGTCTGGGTGGTACAAGAAGGAAAGTCGTTGTCCTCGGCGATATGACAGAACTTGGAAAATTTGCAGAGAATAATCACAGGGCTCTCGGAAAATTAATATGTGATATAGGGATCGATGTTTTTGTGGCTGTTGGAGAATTGATGAGAGTGGCTGCTGAAGAAACCCGGAAAGAGGGAGGGCACAAGCCTGAAATGCACGCAAAACCACTTGTTCATATCTTTAAAAATGCGGATGAGGTCAAGAAGGGTATCTCAGGTATCATCAACGAGGGAGATGTGGTGCTCATAAAGGGCTCACGTGTCATTGGCATGGAAAGAATAATTGAAAGGATAAGAGCATAAATGTTGTACAATTTGCTCTATGCGCTTCATGATGTTTACTCTCCTTTTAATGTATTTCGTTACATTACCTTCAGGACCGCCATAGCAAGTGTTACAGCTCTTCTTATAAGTTTTCTCATAGCTCCGTGGTTGATAAAGAGGCTCAGAAAGTTCAGTCTCGTTCAGCATGTGAGAGATGATGGACCGCAAACTCATCTTAATAAATTAGGCACTCCAACAATGGGAGGTATTCTGGTTCTTTTATCTATCATTCTGAGCGTGTTCATGTGGGGTGACCTCGGGAATAAATATATATGGGTACTGCTTACCGCAACGTTTGGGTTTGGCGGCATTGGTCTTGTTGATGACTATCTGAAAGTAAAGAGACAGAGTGCTCGAGGGTTAAGCGGGTGGTCTAAGTTTGGTGCTCAGATAACCCTGGCACTCGTATTGGGCATGGTGCTCTATTATAATCCTCAGGACCCATACGCCTCAAAGCTCAGCATCCCGTTTTTTAAAAAGTGGCTCATAGATATGGGGTGGTTTTATATCCCCTTTTCCATACTCGTTATCGTTGGATCTTCCAACGCTGTAAATCTTACCGATGGTATAGATGGTCTTGCCATAGGACTTGTGGCTATTGCGACCCTGGCAAATGGTGCACTGGTATATATATCGGGGCATTCCGGATTTGCACAGTATCTCCAGGTGCTTTATCTTCCCGGAATCGGTGAAATTACTGTTTTTTGCGGTGCGATGTTTGGCGCTGCTCTCGGTTTTCTCTGGTATAACAGTTACCCCGCCGAAATTTTCATGGGTGACGTTGGCTCTCTGGGGCTTGGAGGGACACTGGGTACCCTTGCAGTGATAACGAAACATGAACTTGTTTTAGCTGTTGTAGGTGGAATCTTTGTAATTGAGACGTTCTCGGTTATATTACAGGTTGTATCGTATAAATTCACCGGCAAACGGATTTTTAAGATGGCTCCTCTACATCATCATTTTGAACTGAAAGGATGGCCCGAGCCGAAAGTAATAATAAGGTTCTGGATTATAGGTATAATACTCGCTCTTTTGAGCCTGACGACCCTGAAATTGAGATAATGAAAAACAGTACAGGATATACAGAAAAACGAATGCAAAAAATAATAGAGAGCGGCTGTTTTGTTCCGTTCTGCATTCTGAGTTTTGTATTACCACTCGTGATATACAGGAGGGAAATGTTGTTCAGAAATCTATCCAAAAGGGGATGCACTTGTTGACTAAAGCAAGGAGCACTATATTTACAGATAAAAAAGTTCTTGTTGTAGGACTCGCGCGGAGCGGAATAGGGGCAGCAAATCTCCTCTGTTCATGTGGTGCACAGGTTTCTGTAACAGATATTAAATCACGTGATTACTTAAAAGATAATATTAAAAAACTTTTCCCTTCAATTAAAGTTATAGCCGGTGAGTATCCTGAGGAACTATTTGATACAGCGGACATTATCGTGGTAAGCCCCGGTGTCGTGCTTGACATTCCTCTGCTTAAGCGCGCACGAAAGAAAGGCATACCAATAATTGGAGAGCTTGAACTTGCCTACCAGACAGTACAGGCCATAATCAGTAATCAGGATTCCGTAAAGACGAATGATTCAACTCTAAACTCTCATCATGTAAAGCCTCATTTTATAAGTGTTACAGGTACAAATGGGAAATCAACGGTAACTACCCTCATTGACATGATGCTCAAAAAAGCACATTTCAGAACCATAATGGGAGGGAATATCGGT
>DAOVVO010000051.1 GCA_030637135.1 Nitrospirota bacterium | reverse complement strand
TATAGTAATTATTGATGCCTATAAAATAATGTCCTATCTATAGTTAATTTGTCATTCCCCGACTTGTCGAAGCGACCCTAAGCGGAGACCCGCACCGGGATCGGGGAATCCAGAAATAAACACTTAAGACTTGGATTCCCGCTTGAGAACTGCGGGAATGACGAAAAGGCGGACATAATTATGCAGGAGCCAATAGTTCATTTATAGAATTTTAGATAGTAAAAATTTGCAATTTTTATTTTAATAGTTCTGTGGTATGCTATTCTAAACAGGAAAAAGCCCTTAACAATGCTTTAATGCCCGTTATTCAGTTTTTGTGGGGACGTTTAATTGCGATGTTTTATTGCAATAGAGATATCAGAAGTAATAAAATCTGTTTTGTTAGAGATTGAAGAAGAACTAAAGAAATATGGTGCCGATGTAAGGTGGGTCAAACCGGATAATGTTCACCTTACACTTAAGTTCCTTGGAAACATAAAAGACGAAAGTACCGATAAAATAATCAAGACAGTAGAGGAAATCTGCAGTCGCTATGATAGTTTTGATCTCATGATTAAAGGTCTTGATATTTTTCCAAACAGAAAATCTCCGAGGGTTCTGTGGGTTGGTATTGAAGGAAATGATATCCTTGCAGCCCTTCAAAAGGAAATTGATAAAGGTATGTCGTCATTAGGATTTGAGAATGAGAAAAGGAAATTTACTGCACATCTTACGCTCGGCAGATTCAGGTCTCCCAGAGGAAATGAAGCCCTCTTAGACGCACTTAACCAAAGGAAAAATGATAGTTTTGGACATATCACGGTTAAATCATTATTTTTAATAAAAAGCGATTTAAGCCCTGCTGGAGCCAGATACATAAAGATTTCTGATGCTCCATTGGGAAATACAAGGAGGTAATAATGAGTACTTCTAATAAAGAGCGTTTAAAAGCTCTTGATGTGGCTATCTCACAGATAGAAAAACAATTTGGAAAAGGCGCCATTATGCGTCTTGGCGCTGATAGTATTACCAAGATACCAGTCATCTCGTCAGGTTCTATTGGTCTGAATGAGGCTTTAGGAGTCGGTGGTTATCCAAGAGGCAGGGTTGTAGAAATTTACGGTCCAGAATCTTCAGGAAAGACCACTCTGGCGCTTACAGTAATTGCACAGGCACAAAAAGCCGGTGGCTCTGCTGCTTTTATTGATGCAGAACATGCGCTTGATGTAAGCTATGCCGCAAAAATCGGTATTAAGATAGATGACCTTCTCATAAGTCAGCCAGATACAGGTGAACAGGCATTAGAGGTCACTGAGACACTGGTTCGTAGCGGTGCCCTGGATTTAATAGTAATAGATTCTGTTGCAGCCCTGGTCCCGAAAGCAGAAATTGAAGGAGATATGGGTGATAGTCTGCCGGGACTTCAGGCGAGGCTTATGAGTCAGGCATTAAGGAAGCTGACAGCGGCAATATCAAAAAGTCAGACAACGGTAATATTCATTAACCAGATAAGAATAAAAATTGGTGTTATGTTTGGAAACCCGGAAACCACTACAGGCGGCAACGCCCTTAAATTTTATTCCTCAATTAGACTTGATATACGAAGGATCGAAAATATAAAAAGTGCTCAAGAATCCGTCGGCAACAGGGTAAGGGTAAGAGTAGTAAAAAATAAAGTAGCTCCCCCGTTTAAACAGGCTGAATTTGACATATATTATAATGAGGGAATTTCAAAAAACGGTGAACTTGTTGACCTCGGTGTAGCAAAAGGAATTATTGAAAAGTCAGGAGCATGGTATTCGTACAATGGGAGCCGGATCGGTCAGGGAAGAGAAAACGTCAAGGAATATTTAAAGTCTAACCCCGAAAAATCAAAAGAACTTGAATCAAAAATATTAGAAGTTTATAATGTTAGCAGGTAAATTATGACAGTAAATATTGATGACCTTCTAAAAAAAGCTGTTCAAATGGGAGCTTCTGACCTGCACATAAAAGTAGGGAGCCCTCCTATTGTCCGAATTAACGGCCAACTCTCAACCCTTTCAGGCGAAAAAAGACTTTCAGCCGAAGATACAAACGGTATAGTTGTTCATGTGATGAATGACACTCAGAAAGAGAAATTCAAAAAGAAAAACGACATTGATCTATCCTATAGCATTCCCGGCTTTGGAAGATTCAGATGTAATGCCTTTATACAGAGGGGAACTACAGGGGTAGTCTTCAGGATTATTCCGATGAAGATCCTTGAAATAGAACAGCTCCATTTGCCGCCTGTTCTCAAAAAGATTGCCTTAGAGCCGAGAGGACTCATTCTTGTAACCGGGACCACAGGAAGCGGCAAAACAACCACGCTTGCATCATTGATTGAATACATAAACTTCAATAGGACAAATAATATAATTACAATCGAAGATCCCATTGAATTTCTTCACAGAGATAAAAGCAGTATAATAAGTCAACGAGAAATTGGCTCTGATACCGAGTCTTTCAGTAAATCACTCAGGGCAGCACTGAGGCAGGACCCTGATGTAATACTGGTTGGTGAGATGCGTGATTTTGAAACAATCCAGACCTCCCTTATTGCAGCTGAAACCGGTCATTTGGTATTAAGCACTCTTCATACGGTAGACTCAACAGAAACGGTAAATAGAATAATTTCTGTCTTTCCCCCTTACCAGCATAAACAGGTAAGGATACAGCTTGCTTCTGTTCTGAGAGCTATTGCATCTATGAGACTTGTTCCCAGGGCTGACGGCAACGGGAGGGTTCCTGCTGTTGAAGTACTGATAGGAACCACAACTATAAAGGACTGCATAGAAGACCCTGACAAAACGAAATCAATCCCTGACTTTATTAGCAAGGGTTATAGCCAGTACGGCATGCAAACATTTGACCAGTCCCTTTTTGATTTATATAAAAAGGGCTTTATCACCTACGAAGATGCCCTTCACAGGACCTCAAGTCCCGATGATTTTGTCCTCAAAGTTAAAGGTATCCAATCAACCAGTGATTCGTGGGACGATCAAGGAAAAAAGCTCTCAGAAAAGAAAGACGGACCTAAGATTGAAAGGTTCTCCCGCTGAAGCCAAGCGTTACGCATTAAAACTCATCCACTACCGATTCAGAAGCGAAAAAGAAATGATGCAGCGATTAAAGAGAAAGGGTTTTGATAACAACCTCATACACAGTACTATCGAATATCTTAAGAATGCAGGGTTGATCCGAGATGAAATACTCGCCTCTGAGCTTCTTGAAACTACAATAGAAAATAAACATCTTGGAAGGAGAGGCATTGCACTGTTCCTTTCTCATCGTGGAATCAAACAAGATACAATCACTAAAACCTTATCAGGGGTTTCAGAAGATATTGAAAAAGACACGGCATTAAGGCTCGTTGAAAAAAAATTAAAGACACTGAAACAGTACCCCCAACATGTTATAAAGAGAAGGTTATGGGGGATGTTACAACGCAGGGGATTTTCAACTTACATAACTAATATCGCAATAAAATCTATTGAGGGAAAAGAATCTTAGAACAATAAATTCAAAAAGTTTACTATTTATCTTATGCTCTCCTAATCGAGTTCAGGAATTAACGAGCACTAACGTTTTATAAACATACCTCATAGTATCACTGTCCTAAAAGCAGGGATGAACCTCTAAAAAATGTTCCTGCAACTGACGCTGTCATCAAACAGGCAAGGGTTGCCGCCAAGAGTGCCCGGGGGCCAACTGCTGAAAGGTCGCCTGTTCTTTCAGGAACAAGGGCTGCTATGCCTCCGACAAATATAGCAAGTGAAGCTACATGAGCAAAGCCACACAGAGCATATGTTGCAAGAAAGGCAGAGCGAGGATTATTAAGGGTACCTGCTGCAAGGAGTTCTGCAAGGTCCATATAGGACTTTGCTTCTGTGACAATTGTCCTTTCACCAATTATCTTCGATATCTCAAAAGCATCTGAAGGTGGAACACCTATCACCAGAGTAAACGGATAAAACACATACCCTAAAAGTCCTTTCAATGACCAGTCCAGATTAATACCAAGGAAATTATTCAGTTTTATTCCAATGCCTCCAAAAATAAAATCGAGCAATGCCACAAGACCAAGGAAGGCAATGAGCAGTGCTATGATACCAATAACCAATTTAGCTCCCGCATTTGCACCATTTATAGTTGCCTCTATAATAGACGATTCTTTTTTATAGTGAGGTCTCACATCAATCCCCAGGGTCTCCGGCTTTTTCGTCTCTGGCATAAGGAGCTTGGACATCACAATAGCTGCTGGTGCGGAAAGGAATGACGCTGAAACCAGATGACCTGCTATAGTTGGAAACTGGTTTTGAAGTATCATCACATAAATAGCTAAAACGCTCGATGCAATGGTCGCCATACCTGCAGTAAGGATTGTACACAGCTCTGACGGGGTCATTTTTTCGAGATATGGACGGATAGTGGTAGCAGACTCAATGCCGACAAAAATATTACTCGATGCATATAAAGACTCTGCCCCACTTATCCTCATCAGTTTCGTAAAAACCTTTGAAAAGATTCTTATTAACCAGGGCATTACCCCGAGGTAGTAAAGAACACCCATAAGGCTTGCAAAGAATATCACTGTTGGAAGCGCCTGGAATGCAAAAATAAATCCTAAAGATTCTCCCCCCCATTCATCAGTTGTACCCGGAGGAAGGGCAAGTCTGCCAAATATAAATTTAGGGCCTGCACTTGCGACGTCAATAACTTTAACTACCGCATCATTTATAAGCATAAATACAGTTGAGCCGGCAGGCAAAATAAATATTAAAAAAGCAAATAGTAATTGAATGACAACTCCCCATAATATAACTCGCCAGTTAACAACTTTTCGGTCTGTTGAAAATATCCAGGCAAAAGCCATCAGGACAATTATACCGGCAAAACTTATCAGGTTATACATGTGTCTCCCCCTATTCTCTCTCTCCGTGAAATAAACCACTTCTTACCGTGCAAGACTTGGAACTATAACCGATACTCATGTTTTTTTCAATGAGCATAATCAGGGACACATCCCTTATTTACTCTCTAAAATAAATTCAATAGTGCTCAAAATATGGGGTGTGTCCCTAGATTTCACTATCCAAATCAATTAGATAAAAGCTTCTCTTTAATCAGGTCCAAATTATTCACAATAAAGAACAGAATAATTATTAATAAAATACCTATTACAATTTTATTTATGATAGAATTAGTTCGTTCCGCTGCTTCTTTGATTTCCTTTCTTTTTTCCTCTGACATTTTTGTTATCTTTTTTGAATAATAATTATTAAAAACTAGGATAAATACAAGGACAATTAAAATAATCAAAGTAATCTTCATTTTCTATAAAATATTCTATAATTTCTCTTTAGATGTATAACATAAAACTGAGGGGTGCTGAACCTGACGAAGCATCTCTCCCCAGTGGTTTGTTAGGTTCATTTGAAATGTCACGATTCAAGGCCTGACCCCATTTCCTTTTTTGTTTTCCTTTTAAATTTTGATATAATACGGTTATCAAAGAACATCCCATAACTAAAAGGTTTTTATTGCATTAACCATGAACAGTAACAAAATTAGACAGTTATTCTTGGATTTCTTTCGTGACAAAGGTCATGAGGTTCTCCCAAGCATGTCTCTCATACCAAAAGACGATCCGACACTGTTATTCACCAATTCAGGCATGGTTCAGTTTAAATCTGTTTTTCTTGGAGATGAGGACAGGCAGTGCAAGAGGGCGGTAACAGTTCAGAAATGCCTCCGGGCAGGGGGTAAACACAATGACCTTGAAAATGTAGGCAGAACTTCAAGACACCATACATTTTTTGAGATGCTGGGGAATTTTTCTTTCGGTGACTATTTTAAAGAAGAGGCTATACAATGGGCATGGGAATTTCTTACCGCACGGTTAAAACTTCCGGCAGATAAACTCATAGTAACTGTGTATGAAAAAGACGATGAAGCTGCAACTATCTGGCAGAATAAAGCAGGTGTTAACCCAGAAAAAATATTCAAACTCGGGGAAAAAGACAACTTCTGGCAAATGGGCGAAAGCGGTCCATGCGGTCCCTGTTCCGAAATACTGATAGATCAGGGGCCGGAGATGAGTTGCAATAAGCCGGACTGCCGGGTAGGATGCGACTGTGACAGATTTCTTGAAATATGGAACCTGGTGTTTATGCAGTACAACAGGGATTTATCAGGAAATTTATCTCCGCTGCCAAAGCCAAGTATTGATACGGGCATGGGACTTGAAAGGCTCACAGCAGTGCTTCAGCATAAAAAAAACAATTTCGACACCGACCTTTTCAGCCCGGTTATCAAAAGAATAGAAGAAATCTCAGAAATACAATATGGCGTTGAAGCCTCAACTGATGTCTCCATCCGGGTAATTGCTGATCATATAAGAGCAATTGCTTTTGTCCTTTCAGATAGTTTAATCCCTTCAAATGAAGGTAGGGGTTATGTGCTCAGAAGGATTATAAGGAGGGCTGCACGACACGGTTTTATGCTTGGAATTGACAAACCATTCCTTTACAGTATCATGGACCCGATTTACGATATAATGTCCGGGGCTTATCCTGAACTGCTTGAAGATACGCCCAGACATAAGAAAGTCCTGAAGTTTGAAGAGGAAAGGTTTGCGCATACGCTTTCCACAGGGATGATACTTTTAGATAACCTTATAAAAGAGCTTAAATCTTCAGGAAAAAATACAATCCCGGGCACTGAACTCTTTAAGCTCTATGACACATATGGCTTTCCCCTTGACCTTGCAGGGGATATTGCCCGCGATAACGGACTGAACTTAGATGAACAGGGCTTTACCAGAGAGATGGATCTCCAGAAAACAAGGGCACGGGCCTCGTGGACAGGAACAGAAGAAGAAATCGCGGGTGTCTATAAAGACGTAGCAAAGAAAACAGGCTCAGTAACATTCCTTGGTTACGAAACTTTACAGGCAGAGTGCACTGTTAAAACACTCATTAAAAATAAGGTATTAATTGAGGTAGCACACGAGGGAGAAAACGTAGAAATAATCCTTGATAAAACCCCGTTTTATGGTGAATCAGGGGGTCAGGTCGGTGATAAAGGAACCATAAAGGCTGACGGTCTTTTGATAAACGTACAGGACACAAAAAAACTCAATGAAGTAATAATTCATACAGCTGTCATAAAAAAAGGTGTTCTCAGGACAGGAATGATAGTCCATGCAGCCGTTGATAGTGATTCACGAAAATCCATTATGCGCAACCATACTGCAACGCATTTATTGCATGCGGCTTTAAAAACTACATTCGGTGATCACATTAAACAGTCAGGATCCCTTGTTGCTCCTGAAAGACTACGTTTTGACTTTACTCATTTTTATGCACTGGACAACAGGGAATTACAGGAGGTAGAAGCACTTATTAATGAAAAAATTATTGAAAATTTACCGCTCAATGTAACATCGACAAGCCTGGATGACGCTCTCAATGAAGGGGTAACAGCATTATTTGGAGAAAAGTATGGAGAAAAGGTGAGGGTTGTTAAAGCAGGAGATTTTACCGCTGAATTGTGCGGAGGGATACATTGTAATACAACAGGAGAAATAGGTCCTTTTAAAATAATTTCAGAAGGAAGCGTTGCTGCAGGCATAAGACGGATAGAAGCAATAACCGGCTTTATAGCTCTTGACTTTATCAGGAAAGAAGAACATGAATTAAAAAAGACAGCTGACCTGCTGAGGGTAAAGGAGCTTCAGGTTTCAGAAAAACTCGAAAAAATTATACATAAATTAAAGTCAAAGGAGAAAGAGCTCGAAAAGATCAAATCCAAGTCAGCCCAGGAACACGTTAATATTATTCTTGATAAAGCTGTTGATATAGACACAATTAAAGTCCTCGCACATAAAATTGACGGATTTGATATTAAAACTCTCAGAAATCTCGTAGACACAATAAAAGATAAAATAGGTTCGGGTGTTATTGTCCTTGGTTCTTCAAAAAACGGTCAGGCATCTTATGTAGCTGCTATCACAAAAGATTTGATACCAAAGCTTAATGCAGGAGAAATACTCAAAAAAATAACAGGGGGAAAAGGCGGCGGCAGGGCAGATATGGCACAAGGCGGCACAAAAGACATGGAAGGCATAGACGATGCAATTAATTCAGTTGTAGATATTGTTCAGAAAAAGTTAAAAACTTAACATTAAAACGCACGAATAGTAACTCTTTATTTTTTATTCATAATTTATAACAGAACAACAGGAGGTTTATTAATGACTGTCTTTGAGACAATACGCAGGGCATTAATGGCGGGATTAGGTGTACCGGAAAAGGTTAAGGAACTGGTTGATGAACTTGTTAAAAAAGGAGAATTAAGCGAAACTCAAGGCGCTAAACTAGTAAAAGAATGGTCAGATAAAATGAACAAGTCAGGAGATGAATTCGGCAAAAGCGTGACCGAGTTTATCCATAAGACCCTTGAAAAAATGAATGTGCCCACAAAAAATGAAGTAGATAAACTTAACCGGAAAATTCAAACCCTTTCTGCAAGGCTGAAAAAACTGGAAGAGTCAATCCCGGGCAAAGAAGGGTAAAAAAAGATAGACCTTCTCAATCAACCCATTCGACTGTCCCCGACTGAGCCCTTCGACTTCGCTCAGGGCAAGCAGTCGAAGCCATACTGAGCGGCACCTGTATTTTCTCTGCCCTAAAGGGTAGGGATTGTATGCCGCCGAACGTATCAAAAAAGTCAAATGGTAAGGCAATGCTGGGTGCACATGAACAGGCAATATACACTCTCAATATAAAGTTAAAGAGGTAAGGTATATGAATAAAGAAGAACTCAAGGAATACTGTGATGTTGAATTTCAAAATATGGACAGAATCACAGCTGAAATACTGACTCTCTTCACACCTGAAAAATCAGACTATACAGTTGTTGAACATGCAGCTTTAGGTGCTTTCATTATGAACATTTACAGAGGGGTTGAAAATATTTTAAAACAGATGCTGATATTTGACAAACTTGATGTAACAGATTCTCCCGAGTGGCACGAAAAAATACTCAAAAAAGCAGGTGAAATGGGAATACTACCGCCTG
>DAOVVO010000022.1 GCA_030637135.1 Nitrospirota bacterium | reverse complement strand
TAATCTACAATCTTTAGTCGAGCACGTCAAACATTTGAGGAAGAAACTAATACAACCTATTTATCTCTACATAACTTACAGCTCTTACAATTTTTTCTGCATTAACATTTTCATCTGTGTGAAAATGATTGACCATTTTAAGAAATTGTGTAGACTATAATTAATTTAGAAAACAGAGAATAAAAAGTATTCCAGAAACCATCTTGGTTATGGAAACGAGTATTTGAATGGTTTGCTTTACATTTTTATTTTACCCTATTCCTGAAATCCTCGTATTCTCAAATCCTGTTTTGATACGTTCGGCGGCACACAACCCCTACCCTTTAGGGCAGGGAAAATACAGGTGCCGCTCAGTATGGCTTCGACTGAGCTCAGCCGAATGTCCAACCCTGAGCAAACCCCGACTGCTTGCCCTGAGCGAAGTCGAAGGGTTAAGTCAGGGACAGTCGAATGGGTTGAGTGTTTAGGTATGAACTTGTTTTTCAAATATTAAAAGAGTTCTTAGTACAACACAGATGGATACCAGACTAATAGTTTTTACAGATCTTGACGGTACTTTGCTCGACCTGAAGTATTCATTTAAAAAAGCACTTCCTGCACTCAGGCTTCTCAGAATGAAAAATATACCTCTTGTATTATGTTCAAGTAAAACCAGGGCGGAAATAGAGTATTACAGGCGAAAACTCCTGAACACACATCCTTTTATATCGGAAAACGGAGGTGGGATATTCATCCCTAAACATTATTTTAAATTCCAGATTTCAAATTTAAATTTCCATATCGTGGAGGGGAAAAAGTACTATCTGATAAAGTTAGGGACCTCATATAGTGCATTGAGGAAAACAGTAGGACGTTTACGTTCTGAAGGTTTTGATGTCAGGGGGTTCGGGGACATGGACATAGAAGAAATTGCTGAACTAACAGGTTTAAAAACCAGAGAAGCAAGAGTCGCAAAACGCAGGGATTTCGATGAACCGTTTATCTTCAATGGCAGTAAAAGAGATCTTAAAAGCCTTTTGTTGCGTATAAGGTCATTGGGTTTCAATTACACGCAGGGAATGTTTTTTCACATTATGGGCAATAGTGATAAGGGCAGGGCGGTTGAGATTTTAAAGAGATTATATATGAGACAACATGGCACACTTGTTACTGCTGCACTTGGTGACAGCCTTAATGATGAGGCAATGTTTAAAAAAGTTGATTATCCGGTACTCGTTAAAAAACATAATGGCTCTTATGATAAAGGCATACTACTTAGAAAGCTTATGAAAGTTAATGGTATAGGGCCTGAAGGGTGGAATAAAGCAGTGGTAAAATTAATTAAAACCGTGTTCTCTTGAGGGGAATTTACCCTTTTCTACTTCTTCTTTGTATTTTTTAATTGCAGTTGCAGCCTTTTCTTTTAAATTATCATACTGTTTTACAAATTTAGGTACAAAGCGTTCAAATAAACCGAGCACGTCATGCAGTACGAGCACTTGACCGTCACAATAAGGGCCAGCTCCGATTCCAATCGTAGGGATTGTAAGTTCCCGTGTGATTTTCCTCGCAAGATTAATGGGTATGGCTTCAAGGAGTAATGAAAATGCACCGGCATCTTCAACACTATGTGCCTCATCTATCAGTTTGCTGGCTGATTTATCTGTTTTTCCCTGAACCTTGTAGCCGCCCATCCTGTGTATTGACTGCGGGGTAAGTCCTATGTGTGCCATCACAGGGATATCTGATTTTGTCATTGCCCGGATATGCTCAGCTACTTCAGCGCCGCCCTCGAGTTTTACACCGGCCGCACCTGCCTCCTTTAAAAACCTCCCTGCGTTTTTAACAGCATCCCTTATGCCTGTCTGGTAGGACATAAAAGGCATGTCTCCTATTATCATTGCGTTATGCACTGCGCGTGCAACCATTTTTGTATGATAAATCATTTCATCCATTGTAACCGGAAGAGTATTTTCCAGCCCCTGAACGACCATGCCGAGTGAATCACCAACAAGGATTACATCTATCCCTGCTTTATCAACAATCTGAGCAAAGGGAAAATCATAGGCAGTAAGCATTGTGATTTTCTTGCCGTTTTTTTTCTTTTTTAAAAAATCCTGAATCGTAAACATTGGCACAATATCTGAAATGCGCTGTTATAAGTTCACTATTTCTATTAATTCAAGGTCGAAAATGAGGTTTTTATCAGCCAAAGGATGGTTCGCATCCATTATAAAACCTTTTGCAGATGTGTCTAACACAGTTGCTAAAAATACTTTCCCGTCAGGTCTGGATATGCGTATGAGTTGACCGATTTGGGGTTCAAAGGCTTCAGGCAGCTTCTCTCTGTTCAACTCAAAAACCTTTTTCTCATCACGCATACCGTATGCCTCATTTACAGGGATAGTAATGGTTTTAGACTCTCCTGATTTCATACCGATAATATTGTTTTCAAAACCCGGTATCATTTGCTCTTTACCGAGTATAAATTGCACAGGAAGAGTGCCTGCGGTAGATTCTACCACTTCCCCATTGTCGAGTTTTAATGTATAATTCACTTTGACTGTATCACCATTTTTAGCGTGCATGAGTATTCTCCCTTATAGTGAAGCTGACAGGATAATTAAAAAGCAATTATATCACTTTTCTTCTGGCCGAGTTTTCAAAATTATTATCGTGAACGGCCCTTCTTTCTACCCGGTCATTTAATTGTATCAAAGTATTTGTACGTTTTCTTGAATGCCATGAAAAAGGCTAACACAGAAGGGATTAAAATAACAACAGTTACTGTTGCCGTCACAAAATCCAATTGATTAAAATCAAAAATATCTGGATTCAGTATGTGGAGTGAGGAAAATAAAAACATTATGACAACAACAGCGAGGACAAGATATGCAGCAGATACTATGAAAGTGATTAAAAAGAGAAAAAACTTTTGAAAAATATATTTTATTTTTGGATTCTCCATATGAGCCCATTTAAAATGTAGATTTATGTTATATATGGAACCTTATTGAAATAAAAAAAGAGTCTCGAACATTTTTTAATTGCGTGTGCTTTTTTGCCCCGTTAGAGAAAGCCACCGTCGGCGCATATCGTTAGAGATTGTACAATCTCTAACGGGTTTTACTTAAAACAGTTAGAGGTTTTAAAGCAGTCCAGCCCTTTCCATTACTAAAGGCACCTTATCTTCAGCTCCGATTGCCATAATATGCACACCATCGCAGATTTTATCGTCTCTCAGCTGCCTTATATGACGTGCAGCGATGTTTATTCCTGCATCAAGGGCGTTCTCTTTGCCTGCATTTTTAATTTCATCAATTAAATCCTGGGGTACATTTATCCCGGGAACGAATTTATTCATGTAATTTGCCATACCGGCGCTTTTAAGCAGTACTATGCCTGCAAGTATTTTTACAGGAAAACTTTTTGCGAACTTCATAAAATCCGTGAACTTTTTAATATCATATATTGCCTGTGTTTGAAAAAATAACGCCCCTGCACTCACCTTTTTTTCAAATTTCATGAGCTGCGGTTCAATAGGATTAGATTCCGGAGTGACCACGGCGCCCTGGAAAAAATCTGTACCTCCTTTCATCTCGTTACCCATCATGTCCGTGCCTTTATTGAGAGAATCTACAATACCGAGGAGCTGTACAGATTCAACATCGTATACAGGTTTTGCCTCTTTGTGATCTCCTGCATTAGGGTGGTCACCAGTCATGCATAATACATTCTTAATGCCCAGCACACTCGCTCCAAGCAGGTCTGATTGAAGACCGATACGGTTGCGGTCCCTGCACGTCATCTGCAGGATTGGTTCGTGACCCATGTCAAGGAGCAGTTTAGATATGGCCAAGGAGCATATTCTCATTACTGCTGACTGGTTATCCGTGACATTAACCGCGTCTAACTTGCCTTTGAGCATTTTTGCATGATGGAGCATATCTTTAATATCTGTGCCTTTTGGCGGGCCAATTTCTGCGGTTACTACAAATGCTCCAGATTCAAGATTATTTCTGAAACTCACTTTTTTACCTCCAGGTATTATTTCTCATAATATTTGATTACACCGAATTACTAAAAGATGATTACACAGAGATATATTAATTTTGTCATTATCTGTACAATCGAGTTTTTTAATCTGTGGAATCAGACATCTATGATGACTTTTTTTCACGTGCGCTCAAGGACATCGGTTTTTTATGGGCAGACCAGTCTTTTGGTTCAGCGGTATTTTTTATATCTTCGAGCTTGTCAATTCGTTTTAATCTGTTGTATATTCTTACCCAGGCACATTCTATCTCAGGACCAATTTCACACTTTCCATCATTCGTACCTCCACACGGGCCGTTTAAAAGCCCTTTCGGGCAGGCTGTTATCGGGCATATCCCGCCTGTTTTATCGAGTATACATTTACCACAGAGAGAACACCTTTCATCAAATATCTGCATTCTTGTCATATTTCCAAGAAACATGGAGTCATTCGTTGGGTATACTGGTTTGTCCTCAAACAGTTCAACTGTTGTCTGAGTACCTGCGCCACAGGACATTACAAGGATGCAGTCTGATTCAGAGATGGCATCTTTAAACGGCTTTAATTCAACCTTAGTGCCTAAAACCTGACACCCTGTTTTCGCAACAAATGAGCCTGTAACATTTTTCCCTTCTGCTTCAAGAGCTTCCTTCATTGACTTGATTTCTGGATCCCCCCCTGTTCCGCAGAGTGTTGCACACTCTGAACATCCGAGGAGGAAAAAGCTCTTGTAGTTTTTTATATTTCCCATGAGCTCTTTAAAATCACGCTTTTTTGTAATTATCATTTGACTCTCTCCTCTAATTTCGGATTTTGGAATTTGAATTTTTCAAATTGTCTGAGCTCATTCTAAACTATAGAGCTATTTCAGCAATCCGCAATCCCAATTCCGCAATCAAATTTATATTCCTGCATGCATCTTTGCTGATATAAGTGTGTTTTTCATGAGCATGGTAATAGTCATTGGTCCGACACCGCCAGGCACAGGGGTAATAGCCCCGGCTATTTCCTTTGCAGCATCAAAGTCAACGTCACCCCTCAGGATAGGCACCATCCTGCCCGTTTTCTCACTTTTCTTTTCACCAACACGGTTGACACCGACGTCTATGACGCAGGCCCCGGGTTTGATCCATTCAGGTTTCACAAGATGAGGCACACCGGCGGCAACGATGAGAATGTCGGCGCGCTTACAGTGCGCTTCGAGGTTCTTTGTGCCAGTATGCACAATAGTAACAGTGGCGTTCGCACCTTTTCCTTTCTGAAGCATAATGTTGGCGATGGGTTTACCGACAATATTCGAGCGACCCACAACAACGACTTCGGCTCCGGAGGTTTCAAAACCGGCGCGAACGATAAGTTCCTGTATGCCGGAAGGCGTGCACGGAAGGAACTTTACTTCGTCGCCGCCTATCATCAGACGGCCGACGTTAACCGGGTGGAACCCGTCTACGTCCTTGTTGGGATCAATAGCATTGATGACTTTCTTTTCATCAATGTGTTTGGGCAGGGGAAGCTGTACAAGGATGCCGTGTATCTTTGGGTCTTGATTGTACTTGTCAATGAGCTTTAACAGATCCGCTTCGGATATATCTTCCTGCTGATCGTCCTGAATTGAGTTGAAACCAAGCTCATGTGCAGTTTTCTGCTTGCCAGTAACATAACTGACAGAGGCAGGGTTTTTGCCTACGAGGATAGTAACCAGCCCAGGCACGACCCCATGCTTATCCTTCAGCTCGGTGACTTCCTTCTTGAGCTCTTCCCTTATTTGTGCGGCGATTTCCTTGCCGTTGATAATCTTTGCAGCCATTTTCTTCCTCCTCGAATATAAAATAACTAATTCATTTATTAATTAGGTTACCGCACTACTGTCCAAAACAATCTGAAAAGTCTTTCTTTTGAATAAATATTGAATAAATAACATTTTGAAATTAACAGCTTTTTAGACAGGCAACCTCATTTCAAAATCAGGTTGTCTTTCATTGAAAATGCTGTCCAGGACAGCCAACCGCTGCGGTCATTCCCGTGACCCATTCTCCGTAGCACTGCGAAGGATGAAACTACGAAGGATGAAAAACGGGAATCCAGACACCGTCCCTGCGGAGGCAGGGGCAGGAATGACAACTTACAAAACAATGTCCGTTATGTCCTTCTTTATAATTTGCCATATGCTGTCCAAAATAATTTAATGTGGACAGATGTGAGGTTGCCTGGTTTTTAATACATTGGTATTTTGTTTCAGTCCCGTTTCTTTATCAATTCAAGCAGTTCTACCCTTGTTGATTCTTTTGTACGGAAAATACCTCGCACAGCTGATGTTACTGTCCTTGAACCGGGTTTTTTTATACCTCTCATGGACAGACACAGATGTTCAGCATCTATTATTACCATAGCTCCTTTTGGTTTTAATTTTTTCATAATCGTGTTTGCGAGCTGGGTGGTCAGACGTTCCTGTACCTGCGGTCTTTTTGCAAATATTTCAACTGCCTTTGCCAATTCGCTTATCCCAACAATTCTTCCCCCGGCAGGAATATATGCAACATGGGCGCTCCCTATAAACGGCAGCAAATGATGTTCACATACCGAATAAAAGGGTATATCTTTTAAGAGAACAAGTTCATCATGACTTTCACCTTCTATGGGTTTTAATATTTTATCTGTTGGAGTTTTCAGCCCCGAGAATATTTCTTCATACATGTCAGCGATGCGTTTAGGTGTTTTTTTAATGCCTGCCCTTTCCAGGTCTTCACCTATCCCCTCGAGAACTAACCTTATCCCTTTTTCAATTTTTTTCTTGTTCATAATGTACTCCGAACACCCTGAACGTGAACCCTTTTCCCCTTTGTGCAATTTATGACACGTTTTTCAGTGATGATTTTATCAATTTGTACATCATGACTTTCTTTCGGGAGATTTGGAACGACCTGCTCCTCAAAAGCAAGTGCAATTGTAGTAATATGTCCTTGAGATTTTGAGAGGAGTTTATCGTAATATCCAAAACCATAGCCAAGACGATTCCCCTCCATATCAAAACCGGCACCGGGTATTATAACGAGTTCTATATCGTTTAAGAATTTCTCCCTGCTTTTTTTAACTAAAGGTTCCTGAATACCCATATAACCAGGACGTAGATCAGAAAGATTCTTTATCTCATAAAGCCTTAGTTCTCTTTTTTTTGATTCAACCAATGGTAATACCACGTGCTTTTTTAATTTGAAAGTACGTTGTATACAGTGTATAGTATCAACCTCGCTTTGGAATGAAACATAAAATAATATGTTTTTTGCTTTTTTAATATCATGTAACGAGAAAAGTCTTTTTCTTATAGCATTTTCTTTTAATTTTTTTTCTGTAAGCTTAATGCTATTTCTTTTTTTTAATAGTAGTGCTCTAATGCCACTCTTCAAACACGCATCTCCAGTGTTTTCTTTATGTTCATTGCTTCATAAATTGACTCCCGGGATGCCTTATGCGAGGGTAATCCTTTAATATCTGCCTCGGTAATGGCATTGTCAAAACGCATTGATCCTATAAATTCCATGTCACGTAAGGAATTTTTTATAAACATGATATCTTCTTCATTTCTTACTTTATTCCCGATGACAAAGACTTTTTTAACGCCGAGCTCTCGTGCAAGATTTTTAACTGCGGATGCTGTTTGCAGACTTCTCTGTCCGGGCTCAACTACAACAATAAAGGCGTCTACCCCTTCTGCTGTACCTCTTGTAAGGTGTTCTATTCCGGCCTCCATATCAACAATGACTACCTCGTCTCTTTCTACAATGAGGTGTTTTAAGAGCCTTCTCAAAAGTGCATTTTCAGGACAGTAACAGCCTGCTGCGGCAGTTTTCGATTTTCCCATTACAAGTAGCTTTATACCATTAACTTTATAGCCAAAATCGTCGGGGATATCATCAACCTTTGGATTAATCTTAAAAATACCTCCGATACTTCCAGGTTTTGCACCTGTTCTTTCCTCGACTAATTCTGCCATTTCTGCGATAGATTTAATAGTTTCAAGTTGTTCTCTGGCAATACCCAGAGCCTGGGCAAGATTTGCATCAGGGTCGGCATCAACAGCAATTACTTTTTTACCCTCAGATGCAAAAATATAACTTAAAAGAGCAGAAATTGTGGTTTTTCCTACACCGCCTTTACCGGTAATTGCGATTTTCATAATGGTTAATATTTCAATCGAAAGTAAGCAAAATACTACCATTTAAAGAGAAATTTTGTCAAAAAACACATTGCAACTGCACAAAAGGTTATTTGTAATTGTCCAATCCTGAGCACCCCCGACTGCTTGCCCTGAGCGAAGTCGAAGGGTTAAGTCGGGGACAGTCGAATGGGTTGGTTTGCCCGACGAAAATTAGGGAAAAGGCATATCAAAGGTCAGGAGAAGGTTTGATGCAAAATACCCGGAGGAAATAACGAGAAAAAACCAGTTACTCTATCCCTGAGAGAAGCGCCTGACGCATGATATCAACAGGAGGTTTTACACCTGTCCAGAGTTCAAATGCAAGAACTCCCTGCCATAAAAGCATACCTGAGCCGTCAAGAGCCCGTGCCTTTTTTTTCTCTGCTTCCTGGAGAAATTTTGTTTTTTTGTAGACAAGGTCGTATATGACCATATCAGATGTAATAAATTCAGGGTTTAAGGGCAGGGGATCTCCGGGTTTAAGTCCGAGCGGTGTTGCATTGATAATTATGTCCGGTTTACCTATTTTTTTTATATTTTCATAAATGAATACATTCTGATGGATGTTCTTGAGGTCATTTGCCAGATGTTCTGCTTTTTCCTTATTAACGTCATAGAGAGACAGTTTGAGCGCTTTTTTTATTACATTGTAACTTATTGCCCGTGCTGCCCCACCGGCGCCGATTATGAATATGTCTTTACCATCTATCGACACCTTTTCCTCTGCAAGAGAACTCATAAACCCTTTTCCATCAGTATTATGGCCTATTAATTTTCCTTGTGAGTTAACTATTGTATTTACAGCGCCAATAAAAGACGCCTCTTTATTGAGTTCATCAAGAAGTGGAATTACGTTCTCTTTGTGCGGCACTGTTATGTTTACTCCGATCATATGTAGAGCCTTGACAGCCCTTACTGCATCAGGTAAATCCTGAGGGAGGACCTTAAAGGCAAGATAGCGTATATCAAGCCCAAGGGAATCGAACGCGGTATTATGCATGAGGGGCGAAAGCGTGTGCTCAATTGGATAACCGAAAATACCCGTTACGTTAGTCTTCCCACTTACATCCATCTGTTATCCCTTTCAAAAGCCCTTCAGGTGTTGATTCAATCGGGGTGACCTTCATACCAAGGCTTTCTCCTATGTCTTTGAGAGTGACGTTGTCTAAAAACACATCTTTTCCGTGTCTGAGTGTAACATCCGGCACCAGCAGACAGTCGGCTTTTGTTCTGCCCATAATGGTCTTGAGTACGTCTTTTCCCGTAAGGAGACCCGCAACTGAAACTGCAGTGCCGAAAAATTTATTTTCAACTTCAAATATATCAAGTGTAAGTCCCTCTATTAATTTGAGCCTCTGGTAGAATTCTTCAAGATACGGAAGGAAAGATGTGCCGGTAAAGGTGGCAATTTTTCTGGGTTCTATTTTTTTTGGAAGTTTTAGCTTTCTTGCACAGTGAAGAAATACAGGGACCAATCCAACGCCATTCTCTATTTGTGGGAGATCTCCGTATTCATTGAGGGGAGGGAAGGGGATGTCAGCCTTTATATAGAACTCATCAGAAAGATAAACCAAGGGGTCGCCGTGACGTTTCTTAAACCTCCTCCTGAACTGCTTGACGGCTTCAATTGCCTTTATTGCATCAGATTTTTCTACCGGTTTAATGTAAGTTTTTTTAAAGCGCGTCAGCCCTACCGGTACCACGGCTATAGAAGCCACATATGGATAAAATTTTTGCAGATCTTTAATAGTTTGTGAAAACTCTTCTCCGTCATTAATACCGGGGCACAGCACAATCTGGGCGTGTATCCTTATTTTATGAGAGGTGAGTTCCTGCAATTCTTTGAGAATATCGGGCACTTTAGAAACACCAAACATCTTCTTCCTTAATTCATTATTCGTTGTATGTACTGAGACATAAAGCGGGCTTAGTCTTTGTGCTATGATGCGTTTCTTATCTGCATCAGAGAGATTTGTAAGGGTAATATAGTTCCCGTAAAGAAAAGACATGCGGAAGTCTTCATCTTTAAGATAAAGGGACCTTCTCAAGCCTTTGGGGAGCTGGTCAACAAAACAAAAAATGCATTTGTTTCTGCAGGACTTTGTTCTGAACGGTTTTAGTTCAAAACCTACATCAGCTTTTTTCTTAATTTTAAATGAATAAGTTTTACTGTCTCGCTGGAATTTCAGGTCAAGGCCACTTCCCCTTTGGGAGTAATACATGTAATCAATGACATCCCTCACAGGATTTCCATTAACTTCCAGGAGAATGTCTCCTTTATGAAGACCTATTTCTTGTGCAATACTGTTTTCAGCAATGTGACTTATTGTTGCGTGCATAATGTTATGTAAGAAAGAGGATTGATATTAGAGTATTATTTTTTCGGTTATCTGAAAACTGATTATAGCCTCAATTATATCAAATCAACCCATTCGACAGCCCCCGACTTAACCCTTCGACTTCGCTCAGGGTTGGACATTCGGCTGAGCTCAGTCGAAGCCATACTGAGCGGCACCTGTATTATCCTTACCCTAAATGGTAGGATTTGTGTCCTTCGATTTCACTCAGGATAGTGAGTTTATCCACCTGAGGCGGATTTATCGAACTATGCTGCCGAACGTATCAATCTTATAGGGTATCAAACTATTTAATACTTTTTTGACTGTTTTCAGAATTAGCTATTTTTAATCCTTCGTAAATATACTGGATTCCTGATACCGATGTTAAAACTGCAACCAGGATAAAAAACCCTCCCGGAATGGATAAGGAATTGTTTATATTTTGTATCAAAAGAATGCCCCCGATTAAAAGAAACTGAAGGGTGCTTGTAGCTTTTCCTAAAATGTTCGGCTCGACTTTTTGGTTATGTGTAACGAAAAAAAGGATTAACCAGCCTGTAACAATTATTAAATCTCTGCTTATTACGATAATTGTAAGCCATTTTGGAATCCACCCGTACACGCTCATAATGATGAATGACGTTATGAGAAGAAACTTGTCTGCAACCGGGTCGAGGATACTGCCGAAGATTGTTATTTGCTTTTTTATCCGTGCAACCAACCCGTCAAGGACATCTGTAACAGATGCTGCCAAAAAGATTACAAGGGCATACTGATAATCTCCATACATAAGAGTTGTTGCAAAAAACGGCAAGAGCAAGATCCTTATTATTGTTAAAATGTTGGGGAGATTTTTACTCAGCAAAGCCGTCAACTCCATTAACTTAAAAAAGGAGGAATCCTTTTAAATTAAATAGTTAATAAAAAACACTTAATAAACAACTTTAAAGAAAAATAGCCCTTGCAAAATGCAGGGACTATTTATTTTTGTATTTTTAAAATAAACCTTTGACCTTTCCTGTCTCTGTATCAACATCAACCCTCCGGTATGCAGGGTCTGAAGATGTTCCTGGCATAAGGCTGATATTTCCGGCCACCGGACAGATAAAACGCGAACCCCCATATGTGAGAAAATCTCGGATATGAAGCGTCCACCCTTTGGGAACACCTTTAAGAGTAGGGTTATGCGTTAAGGAGAGGTGGGTCTTTACCATCATGGTGGTATAGTCTTTGAATTTTGGATCCTTCTCGAAGCGCTCTGCCTTGGCAGCCGCTTCAGCAGAATAGCTTACTCCATCTGCACCATAGACCTCCCTGGCGATTAATTCAACACGTTTCCGAAGAGGGGTTTCTAAGTCGTAAAGAAATTTGAATTTAACAGACTCTTTGCATGCATCAATAACAGCGTCTGCGAATTCAAGAGCACCTTCACCTCCATATTGCCAGTGCCGTGAAACTGCAACACGGGCCCCAACCGCCTCACACATCATTTTGGTCAATTTGATCTCCTCTTTTGTATCGGTATGAAACGAGTTGATACACACGACAGGGTTAATCCCTGCCTTTTTAACGGTCTTGATATGGTGTATAACATTAACCATACCATCTTCAAGCCACGCCAGGTTTTCCTTAAAGTATTCTTTGGGGATGGGTTTTCCCGGGGGGCAGGGCAGTGCCCCTGCATTCACGCCGTGATGTTTCAGACCCCGGATAGTAGTGGTAATCACCGAGACATTTGGAATGTTTCCAGAGTATCTGCACTTTACATTCCAGAACTTCTCAAAGCCTATGTCAGCGCCAAATCCCGACTCAGTGATGTGATAATCTGCCAGTTTGAGGCACATTTTATCGGCAACCACTGAAGACTGTCCCACAGCGATATTTGCAAAGGGTCCGGCGTGAACAAAACAGGGTTGTCCTTCTATTGATTGAAGCATGTTGGGATTTATAGCTTCACGCATCCATGCGGTCATGGCTCCTGCAACCTCAAGGTCTTCTGTGGTAACGGGGTTTCCTTTTTTATCGTATGCTACAACGATGCCGCCTATACGCTTTCTGAAATCTGCAAGGTCGCTGAAGATGGAAAGTATTGCCATGACTTCGGAAGAAACGGCTATTGCGAATCTTGAAGGCATCATAAATCCATCCATCTTGCCGCCAATTCCGATAATGATGTTCCGAAGGGCCTGTGCACAAAAATCAATAATCCAGCCCATTTCCACATTTTTGGGATTTATATTAAGTCGTTTCAGCTTCCTCTTTGCCAGTTGCTCATCGTCATAGTTAAATTCATGTTGCATTCGTGAGGTCAGAGCAACCATAGCCAGATTGTGTGCATTCATGACAGCATTAATATCTCCTGTGAGACCAAGTGAGAATTCAGTAAGCGGTATACACTGAGAAAGTCCGCCTCCGGCTGCTGAACCCTTGATATTCATAGTAGGTCCCCCGGAAGGTTGCCGTATGCACGCTGTAACATTCTTTCCGCGTTTTCCCATTCCCTGAAGCAGTCCCAATGTTGTCGTGGACTTGCCTTCGCCTAATGGTGTCGGTGTAATTGCGGTCACCTCGATAAATTTTCCATCTGGTTTGTCTTTCAGACGGTCCAGAATCATGGCATAATCAACCTTTGAGATATAGTGACCGTTAGGAATGAGTTCCTCCTTCTGAAGACCCAATTCTTCAGCGAGCTGATAAGTAGTCTTCATGTTCTTTTCAGCAGCTTCAGCTATTTCCCAGTCTGCGTGTTTGGTTGCGTCAAGTGGCATACTTAAGCCCTCCTTTTCATGAGATAGTTTGTAAAACGTTCAAACTGTTTATAAGGGTTAAACTATTTGAACAGTAAAATCAATAACTGATTAGTGAGTTCAGGAATTTTTCATTCATACGTCTCAGATTTTTGCTCATTATTAAAACAATTTTTTTCATTATTTTCGAAGTAATGACAGTATCTTTTTGTTCCATTTTTTCAAAATCGTCTTTTGAAATTAAAAAAATTTCGGAATTGTCTAAAGCTACCGCAGATGCCTCGTGGCGTCTCTTCTCGATTATAGAGAGTTCTCCTAAAAAGTTTCCACTGCGTAATACAGCAAGGGTCTGTTTCCAGCCGTCTGGTGTTACTTTTGACACTTCCACTTTACCTGAGTGGATGAGGTAAAGCCCTTTTGTATCCTCTTTCTCTTTAAAAAGAAACGCTCCTTTTTTAAAAGAGAGTTTCTTTACCACCTTTGCAATTTTTTCCAATTCTGTTTTACCAATATCTTCGAAGAGCACCTGTTTTTTTAGTACACCCGGTTTTACCATAATACCTCCATTACATAAAACACTGTCAATTAATTATGACTGCTCACTTTTTGATTCTTGGTTTTTAACGTTTTACCTCTTATTTTTTCTATTTTTACTGCGCACACCTTAAGTTCAGGTATTTTGCTTATAGGATCAAGGGCTGTGTTAGTCAGTACATTTGCCGCTGCTTCTTTATAATGAAACGGTATAAAAACCCTGCCTTTTACAACCCTTTCAGATGCATCTACTTTTATCTTTATTGAACCCCGTCGCGATGATACTATAACATGTTCACCGTTTTGAACACCTAACTGTTTGGCATCATCGGGATTTAATTCAACATATGCCTCAGGAGCGATATTGTTGAGATCATCTCCCTTTCTTATCATGGTGCCTGTATGATAGTGGAACAGATGTCTCCCTGTAGAGAGCATAAATGGGTATTCATCATCAGGGAGTTCCTCTGAAGGCTTATATTCTACGACGCTGAAAGCAGCGTTCCCTCTCGGAAATCCACCTTTGAAAAGATATGGAGTGCCAGGATGTTCAAGCGTGGGGCAGGGCCATTGAATTCCCCGGGTTTCTATCCTTCCGTATGTTATACCCGTTACTGCATGCCAGAGACTGCCGATTTCCTGAAAAACCTCTTCTATAAAATTGTATTTCATTGGATAACCCAATCTTTCGCTTAATTCCCTGATTATCCAGGAATCTTCCTGTGCCTCTCCAGGGGGATTTAATGCCTTTCTTACTCTCTGCACCCTTCTTTCAGTATTTGTAAAGGTTCCGTCCTTTTCGGCAAAAGAAGCTGCGGGAAGAACTACATCTGCAAGCTGTGCAGTATCGGTTAAGAACAGGTCCTGCACAATAAGAAAGTCCAGTTTTTTTATTGCCTTGACAGTATGATTGATATCCGGGTCACTGAGTGCAGGATTTTCCCCCATTATATACAGTGCCCTTAATGTACCCTCAAAAGCAGCTCCTATCATCTCTGTCGCGGTCAGTCCCGGTTTTTTCGATAACTTTGTTGCCCATGCTTTTTCAAATTTAGCGTTAATTGAAGGGATGCTCACTTTCTGATAACCAGGATACTGGTCGGGTATACAACCCATATCTGTTGAACCCTGAACATTGTTCTGTCCTCTGAGCGGATTAACGCCTGTGCTCTCCATACCAAGGTTTCCGGTCATGAGTGCGAGGTTTGCTATAGCATAGACATTCTGTGTGCCGTGTGTGTGCTGTGTAATGCCCATGGTGTAATAAATACCGGGTCTTTGAGCATTACCGTACAGTAACGCTGCTTTGATTATGTCTTCTTTCGGGACACCGGTGATTTTCTCGGCATATTCAGGCGTGTATTTTGCAAGACTATCCTTGAATGTCTCGAAACCCTCGGTCCTGATTAAAACAAATACCCTGTCAATAAGATTATGTTTAAGAAGGATGTGCATCATTGCGTTGAGCAGCACAACATCAGTGCCTGGTTTTTGCTGGAGCCATACATCTGCAAACCTCACCAGATT
>DAOVVO010000075.1 GCA_030637135.1 Nitrospirota bacterium | reverse complement strand
TTAATACGTTTTTACCGGGTCTTGTAGGAGGAGATGCTGTAAAGGCATTCTATCTTTACAGACACATAGGAAAAGGAGGGCTTTCTCTGGCAGCTGTTTTTATGGACAGATACATGGGGCTTACGGCTATGGGCGGTATCGCCCTGATTGCTTTCATTGGAGGTTATACGTATATCAAAGGCACAGAATTAGTATGGTTTATTCCTGCTTTTCTGGGTATTTTTTTAATCGGGAGCCTTATCCTTTGGAAGGTTAACTGGGGAAAGATCAAATATCTGAGCGCTTTTTACACTCCTCTCATGGAGTACAAGACAAGAAAAGAAACAATATACTGGGGATTGTTTTTAGGTTTTATAGTCCAGTCTATTGGTATCACAAGTGTTTTTGTCATTTCTCGTTCCATAGGCATTCATACACCGATTATTTATTTTTTCATGTTCATACCAATAATCAGTGCCGCATCGGCAATCCCTGTTTCTGTTGCAGGGCTTGGTATACGAGAAGCCGGCTTTGTGATTCTTTTTACAAAAATAGGAGTGGCATCTGCAGGGGCTTTGAGTCTTTCCCTGCTTACTTTTAGTGTCATGTGCATGGTCAATTCCATAGGAGGGATAGAGTATCTCAGAATCGGCAAACCACCCGAGAAAGAGCGTTTAGAGACTGAAGTTTAGAGTTCGGTTTTTTTTTATTGTCAATCACATGAACACCCTGTTATTATTCTTCAGGGCTCGCATCGGTTAACCTTTCGTTAGGCGATGTACAGATTAAGAATACATTAAACAAAGGAGAGCACAGTGAACATCTACGTAGGCAATTTTTCGAAAGAGGTCACCGAAGAAGATTTACGTCAGGCTTTTGAGTCATTCGGGCAGATTGAATCCGTCGCTATTATAAAAGACAAGTTTAGCGGAGAGTCAAGAGGATTTGGATTCGTTGAAATGCCCTCTATGGCTGAAGCCAACGCTGCCATCAACGACCTAAATGGCAAAGAATTAAAGGGAAGGACCCTTAACGTGAATGAGGCCCGCCCTCGCTCCGACAGTCGTCGTGGCAGAGGAGGACGAGGGGGGGGAGGCCGGCGTTTCTAGTTATCGGCATATTCATATAAATTCAAAAATTACCTTCTTTCGCATTTTAATACAAACGCATAAATTGCGCTCATGCTGTTAATATCAAAATAATAAATGCGTTTGTATTAGTTGATAAGATAAATTAAATCACATCTGTCCAAAACAACTTATCTTGGACAGCATATGGAGAATTAGAATGAGAACTAATAGATTACCGTTTCGTAAGTTGTCATTCCTGCCCCTGCCTCCGCAGGGATAAACTCCAGCAGAGCCTGCCCCGTACTTGATACGGGGAATCCAGTATTTTCAATATGTTTTGTACTGCAATACTCCTGGATTCCCGTTTTCACGGGAATGACGGCAATGGTACTCTGTCTTGGACGGTACTGAAATTAAATAATATTTGAAAAAATCCCGCTTACTTTCTTACTCCAAATACAAACACAGGGATACCAATGATTAAAACCCCGCTCATTATCCAGAATGCAGAGAAATAATCATATCGAGCTATCAAGAGTCCCGCAAGTATAGGTCCCGATGCGTGACCTATGTCAAATATCGTTCCAAATGTTCCCATTGCGGTTCCAAAATGCTTTTCCTTGCATATGTCAGCAACAAGAGCGGCAGATGATGAGGTTACAAGCGACTCGCCCAGCCCGAATAGCATTGCAGCGCCCATGAGAGTATAAAAATCCTTTAGAGAGGGGATAAAACCAAATGAAAGAGCACAGAATATAAGCCCCGCAACTATTAACGGTTTTCTTCCATATTTATCCCATTTGAATAACCCGGACAGTTTTACTTATAGTAAATAAACATGAAACTTCATAACGATTACGACATTATTGTTATCGGAGCAGGGCACGCAGGCTGTGAAGCAGCGCTTGCTTCCGCACGAATGGGGCTTAATACTGCTGTCTTTACGATGAATCTTGACACCATAGGTCAAATGTCATGCAATCCGGCTATCGGGGGAATTGCAAAAAGTCATCTTGTAAAGGAAATAGATGCCCTCGGAGGAGAGATGGCAAAGGTCACGGATAAAGCCGGCATTCAATTTAAAGTTTTAAACAAGAGCAAGGGTCCTGCTGTCTGGGCCACAAGGGTTCAGACTGACCGTGCACTGTACAGAAAATATATGAGACGGGTTCTTGAGAGACAGCATTGTCTTGAAATAAGACAGGAAAACGTTGAAGAAATCCTGGTTGACGGACCCCGTGTCAGCGGGATAAAAACTACAGAGGAAATGTACAGGGCAAAGGCAGTTATTATTGCAACAGGGACATTCTTGAATGGCTTAATTCATATTGGATTGGAGAGTTTCCCTGCAGGCAGGGCAGGTGAGCCGCCTTCAACAGGACTGTCGGAGAACCTCCGTAACATCGGCTTTCAAATGGGACGGCTTAAGACAGGCACTCCTCCGAGGCTGGATGTAAAAGGAATTGATTTTTCAGTTATGCATATGCAGGAAGGAGATATGCCTCCCCCGGCCATGTCTTTATTCACGAAAGAGATAGAAAATCAGCAAATACCCTGTTACATGACATATACAAATGAGCGTACACATAAGCTGATCCTCGATAATATTCAGTATTCCCCGCTTTACAGCGGTGTAATCAAGGGAATTGGTCCACGGTATTGTCCTTCAATAGAAGATAAAATTATGAAATTTCGGGACAAACCAAAACACCAGGTATTTCTCGAACCAGAAGGAATTCGTACAGATGAGTATTATGCCAACGGAATTTCAACCAGTCTTCCTCATGAGTGCCAGATAAAACTTGTTAACAGCATTGCCGGACTCGAACATGCCACGGTAAAGAAACCTGGTTATGCAATAGAATATGATTTTGTTTATCCTACACAGCTTAAGCCAAACCTGGAGGCTAAATATATTGACGGTCTTTTTCTTGCAGGGCAGATTAATGGTACGTCAGGTTATGAAGAGGCTGCCGCACAAGGGCTTATTGCGGGTATAAACGCAGTACTGCACATTAAAAACAGAGAGCCTCTTATACTGAACAGACATGAAGCATACATAGGGGTTTTGATAGATGATCTTATCACAAAGGGGACAAAAGAGCCTTACAGGATGTTCACGTCAAGGGCTGAATACAGGCTTCTCCTCAGACAGGACAATGCTGACCTGCGCCTCATGGAAAAGGGTTTTAGCCTCGGGCTTATTCGCAGGGATCAGTATGATCAGCTCATCATGAAAAAGTCTGCTATAGATGCCGAGATGAAAAGGATTAAATCAACACGCGTTAAGCCGGAACTTATCAATCCGGTTTTAAAAAAACTTGGAGGCACGTTAATTAAAGAGGCCTCTACGCTGTACCAGCTCCTCAAAAGACCCGAGGTGAGCTATATACACATAGCACCGGTTCGGGCAAAGAAAGACGGTCTGTCAGGTGATTTTACAAGCCAGGTCGAAATCCAGACGAAGTATGAGGGGTATATTCAGCGACAGGCGGATTTAGCAAAAAAATTTAAAAAAATTGAAGAGAAGAAAATCCCCGAGGATTTTGCATACCGAGGGATTTCGGGGTTTTCCAAGGAGATTGTTGAAAAATTTGAAGAAGTAAGGCCACTGAATATTGGGCAGGCAGGGAGAATTCCCGGCGTTACGCCTGCAGCAGTATCGTTGCTCATGGTGTCACTAGAAAGGCATGAACAACAAAGAAAATTGAGATCTTAAAAAAAACAATACACGGCGAGGAGACAGCCCTTTTCTTTAAACGCTCTTTGAAAGACGGCAGTATAATAAAAGAGAAAGAAATACTGAATAGAGAAAAGGGCATATTGAAAAACTCTAAAAAAAAATTATGCAGTTATAAATGATATTCAACCACATCCCTGTCGTGGAGCACATAGTCTTTCTGTACTCTCTGACCGTCAAATTTTGTTGATCCCCATATGCAGGAATATTTAAGATTCTTAACAAAGTCCTTATGAATTAATTCTGCAAGATCAAGGACAGCAGAACCCTGAGGAAGCGTAAAGGGGGTATCTATATCAGGCTCTTTACCGGGCTCCTTTGCATATACCCTGATAATATGGGATGATTCAAAGACCATTGTCCTTAATTTCTCAATACCTTTATTGTGAATGGTTGAAACACTTACAACGGGATAACGGGTTCCATATCTCTGCCGTAATTCCTTCAGCCTGTCTTCAGCGCCTGACAGATCAGACTTGTTCGCTGCAAGAATAACCGGTTTGTATATGAGATCTCCTTTTCCTTCTGTGCCTTCGACCCTGTTGGTAATCGGAATCTTCCATTCTCTTAGTTGCTCAAGCAGAAGTTTTACCTGGCTATCAGGGTCTTTCGAGAGATCAATGACCAACATCAAAACATCTGCAATTCTCAGGATTCCTGAAACCCAGCCGTCAGTGGATTCATTCCCTATAGGAGGAAGATCCACAAGCTGAAACTGTATATCCTCAAAGGTCATCATACCTGATAGAGGCAAGACAGTACTCACAGGATAGTCGGCAATAACAGGACTGGCGTTTGTGAGAGTTTTCAGGATGGAGGACTTTCCGGAGTTCGGAAACCCCACGAGAGACACCTGTGCTGCACCCTGTTTTTCTATGGTATAGAGATCTCCTCTGCCTGCCTTCTTTTTTCTGGTCGTTTCCTCCCTCAATTTAGAGAGTTTTCTCCTCAGGTCACCCCTGAGTTTGTCCGTACCTTTGTGCTTAGGGATAGTTGCGATTAATGCTTCAAGAGCGGAAATTTTCTCTTGAGGCGTTGTTGCCTGTTTAAATGTCTTCTCAGCTCCAAAATATTCTGGTGGCAGATTGGCCGGCATACTTAAAATATATCATAAGACGGCTTGGCGATTCTCTTTTTAAAATATCGTACTTTGTCAGCCCGTTGAAAAAGTCATCAACGGTCTTGATTACACAGATATTGTCGAGATTTAATCGGTGTAATCCTGTTTACATCTGTGAAATCAGAGATTGTTAGGGTTTTTCAACAATCTCCTGTTATTTGACTTATCTCAATTGTCTGATATATTTTAAAAAGAATAGTATGATTTTTTTCTCTTAACGCTGGTTCCGAGGAAAAAATCATAAACTTTCACGCCGTAGAGCAGAAGCCGTAAAAAAACTATGGTTCCCAGGGGCAGTATTGATGCCTTGAAAATGCAAACTATGGGTATAGCGAGTCAAAGCCCGTTGCAATCTTATATGAAGAAATCAGGGATGCTTTGTAAAAGGAGGTGAAAAATATGTGTACGGTATGTGGTTGTACCCCTTGTAAATGCGGGGCGAAAATAGTGAACGGAGTTTGTGAGGGATGCGGTAAATCCTATGATGATTGTACTTGTGAGAAAAAATAGTGCTCACATTTTAAAAGTTTTGTATCAGAGAGATCAGTAATTACAAAGAAAGACATGCTTCTTTTTGGTCTCTTTTTATCAATAAAGAGTGAACTTCCGTATAGGGGGGTTCATATTTTAAGAGGTAACGTGAAAATTACCCCTCGTGGATGTCTTTGCTTTCTGCGTCGTTCCAGGATATTGGAGTTTGATTTTTACTGCTGAATTGAATGCATGACAGAAAATAAAGGGGTTTAAACAATGTACAGCATAACGGGCAAATCTTAATTTTTTACTTCACGTGTTATGCTGATGTCAGGATTACAGATATTTGCCATATCTGAATAGAGGGGCTGTATGCAGGAGAAGAAAATGATTAAAAAGATAACAGATATTTTTAAGGAAAAAAATAAAACATTTTCATTCGAGTTTTTTCCTCCCAAGACAAGCAAGGGCGTAGAAAACCTCTACAAAACAGTAGGAGAATTGAACAAACTCGGACCAGATTTTGTCTCAGTGACGTATGGTGCAGGCGGGTCAACTCGCGGAACGACGATGGACATCTGTGTAGAATTACAAAAAAGGTTTGACCTGATTGCCCTGCACCACCTGACCTGTGTAGGACACAGCCAGGAAGAGTTGAAAGTCATACTCGAAAAGATGAAAGCAAACAATATAAGGAATATACTCGCACTGCGCGGTGATCCCCCTCTTGGTGTAGAGAAATACGAGCCAGCCCCTGACGGCTTTGAATTCTGTTATCAATTAAATGATTTTGTCCGTGATAACTTTGGAGCTTTTTTTAGTATCGGGGTAGCCGGTTTCCCTGAAGGTCACATTCATTGTCCTGATAAAGAAACAGACACCAGGTATCTGAAGATAAAGATAGATCATGGTGGAGAATTTGTTATTACCCAGCTATTTTTTGACAACACTATTTACTCAGAGTATCTCGAGAGGCTGGGGAAAGGAAAAGTGAATGTTCGTGTTTTACCGGGCATTCTCCCTGTAACAAGTTATGAGGGGTTATTAAAATTCTGTAATATTTGCGGGACAACGGTCACACAGGAAATTCACGATTTATTTAAGCCACTCAGCAATGATGAAGAAGCAACCAGAAAAGCTGGTATTGAATTTGCAATAAAACAATGTCAGGATTTACTCGACCGTGGAGCGCCCGGGCTCCATTTCTTCACGCTGAATAAAATAGAGCCTGCAAAAGAAATTTGGAAGAGATTGGGTTTAAATTCTTGTGTTTG